>JANYHY010000045.1 GCA_025362165.1 Myxococcales bacterium
GTTAAATTCACCGTCGAGTGCAGGCGCAGAGCTGCAGGTAGGCCTCGATGGCTCCGGCACCGGATACAGCAGCCTTCTGGTCCCTCCCGAAACGCTGACTCACATCGCGTTCAGCTACGATTCCACCCTCGGGTCCAATCAGTTCCAGTTCTACGTCAACGGGGTTCCAGGCACCATGCCGGGACAGGGCAAGGGCATAGGACTCCCCAACGACGACTCCACAATCTTCATCGGGACCTTCTATGCGTTGGGCTCGATATTCAACGGCATCATCGACGAGCTAGCGATCTACAACGTCGCGCTCAAGCCCGCGGATATCGCTGCGATCTACGCCGCCGGCGCGAAGGGCAAGTGCAAGTAGCCAGCGTCATTTGCGACGCTGTCGCGCCACCACCCGTACCCGGAGTACGAGGTCCGGAGCTCGCTGCGTTCGCCTGTCATCATTCGTTCTGCGTTGCGGAAAGCCTCCTCGCTGACTTGGAGCGACGCTGACCGCCCAGAAATCGCTCCTTACCGCCCAGAAATCGCTCCTTACCGTCCAGACACGGCTCCTTACCGTCCAACACGGCTCCTTACCGCCCAGAAATCGCTCCTTGCCGTCCAGAAGCGGCTCCTTAGCGGCCAGAAGCGACTCCTTACGTCACCGTCGACGCTCCTTGCGCCTTGGGAAATCCGCTGGCTATCCTCGCTGCCACAAAGGAGGGACACCCAATGAGCACCAAGCCCATTCATGACACGGCGGCCATCGCGCAGGACGCGCATCGGCTCGGGGAGATCGCGCGAGAGGATTTGTCGAACAAGGCGTTCGCGAAGTTCGTGAGCAAGCGTGAGATCGACGCGCTGATCATGAACGCCGATGAGTTGGCGCGCGGTGTCGGTGGTCGCAGCGACACGCTCATGGCGCAAGTGGGCGCGGGCGTGCACGTGGCAGAGGCGCGCGCTTCGGTGTCAGAGGCGTGCCGCGCGATCCACGCGGAGGCGGACCTCGTGTTCGAGAAGGACGCGACGCTCTGCAAGGCGTTCGGGCGCGGCATCGCGCTCGACGAGGCGTCGACCGCCAGCGTGGAGCACTACGCCCACGCGCTGCTCGCGGCGGCGGATGGGCATCCGAAAGAGGCGGCTCGAGTGCACCTCGACAAGCACGGCATCCATCACCTCGAGGATCTGTTGCACGCGCTGACGGGCGCGGACGTCGAGCACGTCAGAGCCAAGTCGAAGCGCCACGACCACACCACCGATCTCGATTCACTCTCGCACCTCGTCAGCGCCAGCGCGGCCCACGTGCGCTACGTCGCCCGACGAGTGTTCCGCGGCGACGACAAGCAGCTCGCGCGCTACGACTCGACCTTGCCGCGTCGCACGGTCAAGCCGAGGAGCCGCCACGCCCCCGACGCGCCCAAAGCGCCGTAGCCCGAGCGCTCGGCTACTTGCAGCACACGGTCGTCGGACCGCTTGGGGTCGCGCTGCCTTGTGGAGCGCCGCCGGACGAAGTGCACGTGCCCGCGGAGCCGAGGGAGAACGGGCCCGTGTCGACGCCGTGAATCAAGTTGCCCGTGCTGAAGTTCACGCACGCGCCGAACGGGGTCGTCGTGATCTTCGTGTTGCAACCCGAGTCGCTGTAGTAGTTGAGCGTCCCTGTGTTGCACGTGCCGCCCGTGGGCGAGTTGCATGTGCACGCCGTGCAGCTTCGATTTTCGGTGAAGCCCGAGTAGTACAAATGCTTGGTCGAGTATGGCGCGGGACACGCCAGATCCCCGAGTTGCGCGACACAGACACCGCCAAAAGGCGCCGCGGGCTTGCTGATGCACTGCGCGTTGTTCGTGCAGCCGCCAGGATCCATTGGGCCGGAGTAAGCGCACGTCCGCGAGCTCGTGGTCCACGTGGGCGCTGGGAAGATGGTGCTCGACTTGGGGTTGCAGCTCCCGTTCTGAGGTGTGGGCGCTGCCGCGTTCACACTGTACGTGCCGCCCATGCAGCTCAACCCACCGAAGCAGAATCCGTTCGGCGGTAGTCCGAAGCTCGAGCAGCTCGAGCCACAACCGGAGCCTGTGTAGAGGGTCACGTTCGCGGCGTTCAAGCACGTCTCCCCCATCGCTGGGTTTGGACAAGAGCACGTGCAGGTCGCGGCTGGGGCGTTGAACCCAGAGCTCGCGTCGGCGACGGGCTGCGCGAAAGGCGCGGCGCACGCGGCGAGGTTGTTCGCCTCTTGCAACGTCATCGGGCCCTTCCACCCGTTGGGAGCTGGCTCTGCGCACGAGTATCCGGCGCCGGTGCACACGGGGTCCGCGCAGTCGACGAGGCCGTTGCAGTTGTCGTCTTTGTCGTTGGTGCAGTCCTCGATGCCCATGTTGCAGGTGCCGTCGGCGAGCGGTCCGTCGGGGATGACGAGCGAGTCGAACGGCGCATCCACGACGGTGGTGTCGTTGCCTCCGTTGCCGTCCGCATTCGGTGACGTGTCGGGCAGCAGCGCGCCGTCGATGTCTGGGCACACGGATTTGTCCGAGCACTCGCCGGAGCTGTAGCCGCACGCTTGCACAAGCACAGCGGACGGGACCGCGAGGACGACGCCGATCCAGCAAAAACGCAGCGCGCCACCCATGTGCCTCAGGCTATCAGCGATCAGGTGGGCCGGGAAACTCCGAGCCTCGCCACGCGCCGGTCTCCTCGGCGTCGAACCCTGGGGCGGGATCCGCGCCGCCCTCGAAGAACTCGAGCAGCTCGTGGCGACGTGCGCGTGCGTCTGCGCGACCCATCTCGATGAGCTGACGACAGAACGCGCCGTCGAACAACAAGTACGACGCGAGATCTGCTTCGGTGCCGACGCCGAGATCGAGGACCGTGAGCAGGCGCTTGGTGACGAATGGATCGCCCTTGAATCTGCCGCGGCGGACGTGATCGCTCGCGAGGCGACCGATGTCCTCGCTCGGGCGAATGACGAAGCTGTGCACGTAGCGATAGTGCGGGTCGTGACGCTCGGCCGCCTTCTTGCTGAGAGCGTCGACGAAGCCTGGACCGAACGCAGACTCACCGTCGTCGATCATCGCGTTGATGCGCTTGAGGAGCTCCAGATCCACGTCGACGTGATCGAGCAAGAAGGCGTTGAGCACCTTGCCGAGCAAGAACGCGGCGCCGGGCGCGCGCTGCGCAGGCATCCCACTCTCTACGTTGGTGAAGCCCTCGACCTCGCGCGATCCGCCGATCGCGAAGATGTGCGTCGCGCCGAGTCGGAGCGCGGGCGCGATGGGAGTGTTCTGTCGGAGGCCGCCGTCCAAGTAGAGATCGTTGTCGATGCGCACTGGCGGGAACAGCAGCGGGATGGCCGCGCTAGCGAGCGCGTGCGGCGGGCCGATGTGTGCTTGACGGAAGAGCGTGCGTGGCGGTGATTTGGCCGGGATCACCGCGTCGGGAGACACTTGCATGAACACGACCGTGCGACCTGCGCGCATCTCGGTGGTCGACACGCTGAGCGCGCGGAGCTGACGGCGACGCAGACATCGCGACACGGCGCGCCAGCTGATCTCGCGCTGCACGAGCTCCGCCATGGGTCGCATGTCGAACAGGCCTTGCGCTTCACCGAGGCCTCCGAGAGCTAGCCGCGGCAACCCGATCACTTGCTTGAAGCCAAAGCCAAGCACGCGCGTGAGCTCGAGATCGGTCCACAGCTCGACGAGCCTGCGCATGCCGAGCACCGGATCACCGAGGTGCGCGGCCAGGTAGCACGCGTTGATCGCGCCCACGCTCGTGCCCGAGAGGATGTCGAGCCGAGGTGGAGCGCCGCGCATGCGCGTGAGATCATCGAAGAGGTACGACAGCACGCCGACCTCGTACGCGCCGCGCGCGCCGCCGCCGGAGAGGATCATCGCGACCCTGCGCGGGCCGCCGATCGCGCGTCTCGAGCTCACCCCGCCCCGCTTTCCTTGGCTTCGATCGGATCGATGTCGGCGGGGAGGTGCGGCACAGGAGTGGTGTCGAAGAGCGCCGCGACGATGGGCCGCTTGATGAACAGTCGCTTGTTCCTCGGGTCGCGGATGCCGTCCAAGAGCGACTGAGCGTAGTCGATCGCGCGCTGCCTCGCGAGAGGAGCTTGCGGCGAACCCGACCGCTTGAGCGCGTCCGCGCACAAGACGCGAACCTCGAGCCCGTACTCGCAGCCCTGAAGAGATTCGACGACGCCGAGCGCGGTGGTGGCCAGCAGCGTCGCCGCGTGCATCTCGCCGGTGTCCACGCGCGCTGCGGCCTCGAGCGCCAAGCCGTAGAAGTGAAAGCTCACGAGCGATTGGTCTTCGGCCGCGCGGCGCGCTGCGAGCGCGTACCCGATCGCTGCGCGAGCGTCCCTCCGCTCACGCGCCAACACGGCTCGGACGATGCCCTCGTGCGTGGTGCTGTACGCGTTGTCGGTCGCGTCGTTGAGCGCGGCGGCGTCCTTCAACAGGTGCTCCGCCTCTTCGAGCTTGCC
>JANYHY010000060.1 GCA_025362165.1 Myxococcales bacterium
GAAGCTCGCTGGACGTTGCTTCGACGAGCCACCGCCGGGCCTTTTGCTACATAGAAGACGCTGTCGAGCTGATCGCGCGCGCCGCCCAGTCCGACCAGTGCGCAGGCAAGACGCTGAACATCGGCAACCAAGACGTCGAGCTCTCGATCGGTGAGCTCGCGGAAGTGATCCTCGCAGTCACGGGCAAGAAGCTCAGGATCGCCGCCGGGGCGGAGGCGGCTGGCTCCCCGTCGCGACGCTGTCCGGACATGACGCTCACGACTGCCCTCACGGGTTATCGACCGCGTGTCGGCCTGCGCGAGGGTGTCGAACGCACCTACGCTTGGTATCGCAAGAACGTCTTCGAAGGACGAGAGGTCAGCGCAAAATGATCTCGCTTGCGATCCCCAACCTGCATGGAAACGAAGCGAAGTACTTGCAGGAGTGCATCGAAACGACGTTCGTCTCGTCGGTCGGCGCGTTTGTCAATCGGTTCGAGGAGATGGTCGCGCGGGCGGCGGGCTGCGCCCACGGCGTCGCCACCTCGTCGGGGACGACTGCGCTGCACCTTGGGTTGATTGGGCTGGGCGTGAAGCACGGTGATCTCGTGGTGCTGCCATCTTTCACGTTCATCGCGAGTGCCAACGCGATCGCGCATTGCGGCGCCATACCGTGGCTGTTCGACGTGTCGCCAGAAAGTTGGACGCTCGATCCCCAACTGCTCGCGCGCGAGCTCGAAGCACAGACACGCGTCGAAGATGGCAAGTTGATCCACGTCGCCACTGGGCGACGCGTTGCTGCGATGATGCCCGTGCACACGCTCGGAGTCGTCGCGGACATGGACGCGATTCGAGCGATCGCGCGAGCGTTCGACCTTCCGGTCCTCGCGGACGGCGCCTGCGCGATCGGCGCGCGCTACAAGGATAAAGCGATTGGCGAGCTGGCCGATCTCACGGTCTTCTCGTTCAACGGCAACAAGACCGTGACGGCTGGTGCCGGTGGCATGTTGGTAGGTGGCGACCCGGAGCTACTCAAAATGCTCAAGCATGTCTCGAGCACTGCGCGCGCAGGCGCCGACTACCACCACGACGCCGTTGGCTACAACTACCGCATGACCAACCTGCAAGGCGCCGTGGGCTGCGCGCAGATGGAGCGTCTCGAAGAGTTCGTGGCGGCGAAGCGCAGAATCGATCGCAGGTACCGTGAAGGGCTCGCCGACGTGAAGGGGCTTGGCTTCTTCCCGGCACCGGTTTGGAGCGAGAGTTCCTGCTGGTTCTCCGGCGTGACGCTCGAAGACCCGAAGCTGCCTACGGTGGCCGAGCTCGTCGGGCGACTGCGCGCGCGCGGCGTCGAAGCGCGACCGTTCTGGAAGCCGATTCACCTGCAGCCCATCTATACCTATGCGCCCACGACAACGCAGAGGGTGAGCGACGCAGTCTGGTCGAAGGTCTTGACTCTGCCGTGCTCGACGCAGCTGACCATCGAAGATCAAGACGCGGTCATCATGACCGTACGCGAGTCGCTCGCCCAGTGAAGACCCTAACCGTCATCGTCGCTCACGCGACCTCTCAGGCCTAGGCGCCCGCGCGCACGCCCGCTGCGACCTCTTCCTCGCGGGGCGAGATCGCCGCGGGTTGGGCCAACCGGCCGCGCAAGAGGAGGACGGCGGTTGCGTAGAAGGGCATCATCGGCATCCGATAGCGCGAGAGCGTGCCCAAGTTGGTGGAGGCGAGCCCGACGGCGACCGCGAACGTAGCGACGAAGACGAGGCAGAACATCAGCGTGGGAGAGCCAAGCACGGCATGCCAGACGCGTCCCAAGCGGAAGCGCCAGACGAGCGCGGCGACCATGACGGTCAGCATCGTGGACTCGAGCGACGCAGCAAACATCGGCCCATTGCGCGACTCAAAGATGAACGGGCGGAACAGCGCGTTCGCGAGGGCGAGAGGAACATAGGGGATTTGCTCAGGGATAGTGGTCGCGCCCGCATTGCCGATTTCGATGTAGGAGCCGCCACCAGCCAACGCCCCCATCTCCTGCTGCATGGCCGTCGTCTCGCCGAGCTTGCTGGTGGCAAACTCGGGGAACGCCGCCCCCATCGCCGCGATACCGACCACCGCCAACACCGCGGTGAGCATTAGGTACACCGGCTTGATCCCTGTGCTCTCCGGATCGCGCCGGGAGACATAGAACCACGCAGCTGCCGCCAAGACGAACGGAAACAAGATGTATGGCTTGACCATCGCGACGCCAAGGCCGCCAATCGCCACTCCGATGAGATTGCCTACGACGCCCTTGCCACGCGCAAACTTGTGCGCGGACGTGCATAGGTAGCCAAAAAAGCACATGGCAACTGCCTCCTTGGCGAGCAGCGATGACCACAGCACGACGGAGGGAACGAGCAGCAAGCCGAGTTGGAGCGCCGTCCGCTCGGCGGCGGGGTGGTCTTCGCGCACGACCTTGTAGGTCGCGAGCTGCGCAACGCACGCGATGGCGGCAACGACGAGGCAGACTGCCACGTTCGACGGACCCGTGAAGAAAGTGATGATGCCCGAGGCGGCCGACATCGATCCAGTCGGATTGCCATCTCCAGCGACCAGCACCGGCAGGGCGGCTTCGAGGTGGAGGAACACCTTGACGACTTCCGGCGTGAAGCGCATGAAATCGCACTCCATCAACCAGGCAAGCTCTCGTCCTGTGTCGATGTAGTTGTGCATGTCGCTGAACTGGTAATAGGAATAGTGAAGCCACTCTTGGAAGAACGCAGATCCG
>JANYHY010000074.1 GCA_025362165.1 Myxococcales bacterium
CTCATGCGCCATGCTGGGGAACATCCTAGTAGAGCGCTCGCCTGACGGTCGATTGTCGTCATTCGTGCTCGCCGCGCGCAGCACGCTGGTCTCGCCGTCCCTCACGATCGTCGCGCCGACCTGGACGTTGGGCATCGCGCGCGCCATCGCGTCGATGACGATCTGCACGGCGCCGTGATCGCCGGAGCTGACTGGCACTTCAATGATCGCATCGAGCAACCCGTCGACCCAATGGGCGGGAAGATCCGTGACGTGGACCTCACGGCTGCCGCTGGACGACTCGTCCGACATGACGACGGACGAGACGCGGATCTGCTTGTGAGCGTCCTGTTCAGGCGCGTCAGCCCGACTCTTCATGGGGTCCCTTTCACGGTTCATGCGGCGTTTACCCGCTTCGCGGGTACCCCCCTTCGCCGCTTTTTGGTGGTGTGCTGCTCGTTCGAGCCGTCTCTTCGGTGCTCGCCTTGTCCAGATCGAGGATCTTCGCGCGCCCTACGTAGCTCTTCGTCTCGTACTTGGTGATCTTGCCGATCTTGCGGACGATCTCCGCCATGCGCTCAGCCTCGGCGTGGATGACCTCTGCGATTCCATACGGCGAGGTGTTCGGCTCGAGCTTTCGCTTGAGAAGCTCCGCGCTCATCACGACGCTCGTGAGCGGCTGATTGAGCTCGTGGGCTGCTGCTCCCGCAAGCTCCGCGATGACCGCTTGTCGCTCTTGGGCGAGGAGCTGATCCTGCGCCTGCGCGAGGCGCGCCTCCATGCGCATCTTCTCGCGCAGATCGGTGAAGACACCGACAGAGCCAATCGGATGACCGCTCTCGTAGAGCAGACCCGCAGAGATCGACACGGGGACGAGATCGCCTCTCTTGTCCAGGATGTCCGTGCGCGTCCCCTCGATGCGTCCACCAGCGGCGCGGATCACTTCCATGATCTTCTTCGCTTGGCCGACTGGGTAGAGCTCTCGAACGTCGCTGCCGAGCACCTCTTCGGCGGTGCGGCCGTAGATGCGCTCTGCGGCGCGGTTGAAGATGAGCACGCGACCGGTGAGGTCGGCGCAGATGATCGCGTCTGCAGAGGAGTCGATGATGCGCTCGAGGAAGTTCTTCGTCTTCTTGAGCTCGCTCTCAACGGCGCGCTCTGCGGTGACGTCGCGGAAGGTACAGAGCACCACGCCCTCTTCGCGCAACACGCTGCTGAACGAGAGCGACAGGACGAGAGGCTCGCCCGTCTTCTTGACGATGCCGGCGTCCACGCCAGATGGGAACTCACCGCGCGCAAAGCCCTCTTTCAACGCACGCGCGCGGCCGTGATCTTTGCCGCCGAAGAGGTCGCCGAGCCTGCGGCCCGCGAGATCTTCCTCTCGATAACCAGTGATCTCGCGCGCCTTGGGGTTGGAGAAGAGCAGCTTGCCCTCTGCGTCCAACACGACGATGCCGTCTGCGCTCGACTCGAAGAAGTCTGCGTACCGCTGCAGCGATTTGAGCCTTCTTTCAGCCTCGAAACGCGCGACCGTGACCTGCTGCGTTTGATCGCGCAACGACTGGAGCACACGCGCGTTCCGCAGAGCTATCGCCATCGCGCTCGAGATCGTTCGGCATAGCGAGAGCTCGCGGTCAGCGAACATGAACGCTTGCTTGGCTCGCAAGAAGAGCACGCCCATCGCCTTGCCTTCGTAGAGGATGGGCAAGATCGCGAGCGAGCTGAACGTGCGGGCCTGCGCGTCGTGCTGGCGGACGATCTCTAAGAGCGGGTGAGTCGCCGCGTCCTTGATGATCAGCGCCTCGCCGCTGTTGAGCACGGTGCGGATCTCGGGGTACTTCGCGAGATCGATCGGAAGATCGCGCAGCTGCTCATCGTCGCTCGCGGCCACGACGTAGCCGATGTCACCGGGATCGCGCACGAGGACGATCGATACGCGATCGACCTTGCTCACCTCGGCGATGCGCTGCGTGACGGTAAATAGGATGCTGCGGAAATCCAGGTTCGACGCGAGCGCTGGTGTGAGCTCGAGGACGACCTGCGCGTCCTTCTCCTTGCGCTCGATCGCCTCTGCCGCACCGCGCAGACGCAGCTGACCGCGGATGCGCGCGACGAGCTCCACGGGTCTGAAGGGCTTTCGCACGAAGTCGTCCGCGCCCGACTCGAACGCGCGCGCCACCTCCGCGTCGCCATCGAGCGCCGTGAGCACGACCACCGGCAGATCGCGCGTCTCTGGGCGAGATCGAAGGATGCGCAGCACCTGATAACCGTCCGGCGCGGGCATCACGAGATCGAGCAGCACGAGCGAAGGCCGCACCTGATCGATCTTCTGCAGCGCCTCTGTCCCCGAAGCGACGGCGACGTAGGGCAAGTCCGCGGTGGCGAGCGCGGAACAGAGAACGTGTCGGCTCACGGCATCGTCATCCACCACCAAAACGGGATTGACTGCCACATCAAGAGTCTACGCGGTAAGCGCGCCGTTCTCAACGTCCCCCCACACTCCGTAGCGGAGAGCTTGTTTCTAGGGCTCGCGCGAGATTACCCGCTTGTCGCCGAGCACGAGCCGGTGCTGCGCTTTCACTCGTCGTCGCTCGTGTCTGCCAAGGGCAATACGCCTTGCATCGGTTCAGGCATGCGGGACGGCGGCTTCTTGCCGAGATGCGCGTACGCCTTCTTCGTCGCGACACGTCCTCTCGGGGTGCGGCCGATGAAGCCTTGCTGCAGCAAGTAGGGCTCGTAGACGTCTTCAATCGTGTCTCTCGGCTCGCCCAGCGCAGCCGCGAGCGTCTCCACGCCGACGGGGCCGCCATCGTAGTCGTCGATGATGACCTTCAAGAGACGCCGATCCATGTCATCGAATCCAACGTCGTCGATCTCGAGGCGCTTGGCGGCGAGCTTCACGGCGGCGAAATCGATCTCTCCGGAGCCGAGGACCTCGGCGAAATCGCGCACCCGACGCAACAACCGATTCGCGATTCGAGGTGTTCCGCGCGAGCGTTTGGCGATCTCCTCGCACGCAGGCTGATCGCACACGACCTTTAGGAGAGAAGCGCTGCGCTCCACGATGCGCGCGAGCTCGTGCACCGGGTAAAAGTCCAAGCGCACGACATGGCCGAAGCGAGAGAACAGCGGCGCTGTCAGCAAACCGGTCCGCGTCGTCGCTCCGACGAGCGTGAACGGCTTCAGCTCGATTTGGATCGCAGACGCGAAGGCGCCTTCGCCAGTCATGATGTCGATGCGAAAATCCTCCATCGCGGGATACAAACTCTCCTCGACGACCGGGTTGAGCCGATGAATCTCGTCGACGAAGAGGATGTCTCGCTCTTCGAGCTTGGTCAGCAACCCAGCGAGCGCGCCCTTGTGCTCGACGACGGGTCCGTTCGTCATGTGCAGCTGCACGCCCATCTCGTGCGCCAAGATCTGAGCGAGCGTGGTCTTGCCCAAACCAGGAGGCCCGCACAACAGGAGGTGGTCGAGGGGCTCTCCGCGACGCTTCGCGGCTTCGACGAACACGCGCAGGTTCTCTTTGTGCTTCTCTTGTCCGACGTAGTCGTCGAACGTCTTGGGCCGCAGCGCTCGATCGTACCGTGAGTCGTCGCCCTGAGGCGCGCCGTCCAGCGAGCGCGGGTCACTCGATTCGGAGCCCAGCGTATTGGGTGCGTGCTTCTTCGCCATCGCCTCCGACATGTCATAAGCGATCCGAGCGCGGGAGGCGCGCGTTAACTCACTCCAAGCCGACCCTGCGGGTCGCTTGGACAAAACCTGAACTGCTCGTGCCTTTGGCACGATCAATTGGACAGCGGGATGCGTTTGCGGTGAGTATCGAACCATGGGCGTGCGAATCGTTCAGAGGAAGGCCGATGAGCTGGCGGGCGCTCCGAAGGGATGGCGCCGCTTCGAGCTCTTCTGCACGATCGTGTTCCCTCCGCTCTTCGTCACTCTCGTCTATCGCATGCGCCACGACGCTTGGGAGTGGCCGCATCTGATCCCGCTGTCGTTCCTGATCGGCCTCTTGGGCGCGGACTTCATCTCGGGTCTCGTTCATTGGATGGCAGACACGTGGGGCACTCCCGACACGCCGTTCGTCGGCAAGACGCTCATTCGCACGTTCCGCGAGCACCACGTCGATCAGAAGGCGATCACACGACACGACTTCATCGAGACCAACGGATCCAACATGTGGGGCGGCTCGAGCATGTTGACGTTCGCGCTCATCATCGGCGGCGGCGATCGCTTACATGCGCTGGCCCAAGGCTCGCTGTTGTTCTTCGCGAGCTTCGTCGCGCTGACGAGCCAGATCCACAGATGGGCTCACATGGACTCGCCGCCGTTGATCGTGCGGGGCTTGCAGTCGTCGCGCATGTTGCTCACCGCGCACCACCACGAGCGACACCACACCGCGCCGTTCGATCGCTCGTACTGCATCACCTGCGGCTGGCTCAATCAGCCGCTCCACTCGATTCGCTTCTTTCGCACGCTCGAGGATCTCATTACCGCGCTGACCGGGGCGCTCCCGCGGCAAGACGACATCGGCAAAGAGGCAGCCATCGCGGTCGCCCAACAGGTCGAAGAAGAAGAGCACGCGCCCATCGAAGCGAGCGCGCACACTGATGGTTAGTCTATGCGGACGAGGCCCAATCGCCTGAGCTTGGCGAAGGTGCGCAGGAGATCGAACCCGCTCATGCCCGAGACGTCCGAGAGCTGTTCTACGGCGAGGACACCATCCACCAATGAAAGCAGGAAGCCTTCGCGGTGGTCGAGGTGCGCCGCACCAAGCTCCGCGGGGGTTGCGATGACGCACGGTACGGCGGCGGGGGAAAGCGCGTAGTCCCTCTCGATGCGTGAGCGAGACTCGTGCGCGCACGCGTTGGCGAGGGCGTGGCGTGGGTTGTCCGCGAGAAGCTCTTCGGCCGCGTCGAGCGTGAGGAGGTAGTCCTCCGCGTTGAAGTTCTTGAACATGCGAATGGCGCACTCGCGCGTCTCTTCGTTCTCGAGCGCAACCGCCGCCTTGATGGCACCGGTGGACACGCTTCGCGCGTAAGGCGCTAGGTCGAAGCGTGGCGTCTTGATCTCGTCGTCATCCGTCATGGCGGGACTGTCGGTCGGCGTGTCGACGGCCATCATGCAATCGTGCCGTCTCGTGCGTCTCCCGTCAATTGATGCCGCCTTTGGCGGACATCAACGGCCTTCGGCATAGCGGAGGTGCCCTTGGCACGCCCCAATTGATGCCGCCTTTGGCGGACATCAACGGCCTTCGGCATAGCGGAGGTGCCGTTGGCACGCCCCAATTGCTGGCTCGACAACGGGACGCGCATTCTCGATACTGCGCACCCCAAAAAGGAGTGCTCAATGTCTCTTCGGATCAACGACACCGCGCCGAACTTCACAGCGAAGACCACTCACGGGAGCATCGACTTCCACCAGTTCATCGGAGACCAATGGGTCATCCTCTTCTCGCACCCGAAGGACTTCACGCCCGTCTGCACCACCGAGCTCGGCTACATGGCCAAGATCGAGC
>JANYHY010000112.1 GCA_025362165.1 Myxococcales bacterium
GCGTGAGAAGGTGCTCCGGCACAATCTCGATCGGGGCGTAGCGCAGCCTGGTTAGCGCATCAGACTGGGGGTCTGAGGGTCGGAGGTTCGAATCCTCTCGCCCCGACTAAATCGCAGAGACTCACGCTGAAGCGGCCCCGACCGGCCCCAGCGTGCGAGTATGGCCGCGTGTCACGCGTGCTGACTCTGCTTGGACAGCGCTAGCGCCTGAAGTGATCGCGTAGGTAGCCCATCACGAACGGTGTCGCTGTCGCGGAGACCATCGACGCCATGTTGGGGTTCACGCCCGCGCGATAACAGAGGGCTTCGGTGATCTTCGCGGTGACGACGCCAACGGCTCCATCTTCGAGCGCGCCAAAGATGCCGTCGCCTCGGACGAGCCCAGCCGCGAACGCCGCGAAGAAGCTCCGCCCTGGATGATCACCGAGGAGGCCGCTGCTGTGCGCGTGATCGTGCACGTGAGTCGCTCCTGCGCCCAACGCGTGCGCGAGCATGTTGGACGCGTCGTTCGGCGGTATCCCTTGCTGAGTCAACTGTCCGAAAGCTTGTTGACCGTGCCAACTCTGGAAGAATCCCGCGGTGAGAGCTTGCATATCCATTCGCCCACGATACCGGCTTACTCGCCGCTTGGGGCTTCTCTCGCGGCTTCGTCGAGGAGCATCGCCATGAAGTGTACGAGCTCCCACTGCTCGCTCATCTTGGGTTTGCCCTCGAGCTCGACGTGTTGGATCGCGTTGCTCACGAGCGCCGCTCTTATGGTGCCTTCGGGCGCGTCGTGTGCGAGCCAGCGAGTCTCGGACGGTGGGATGACAGAGTCCCCCGCGCCGTGCAGTAGGTACACGTGCGCGCGCAGGCCCTCCAAGTTTCCGTGTGGGGAGACGCGCTTCATCGCGGGCTCTGCCTTCTCCACGAAAGCCAGCAGCTCCGGCGCGAGCACGTCCTCGCGGCGATCGAAGATGAGTTCAATCTTCGCGCGGCCTGCGGGCGACAGCTGCTTTCCGATCTCGCGCGCGCCTACCTCGTCCTCCCAGAGCCATTTCTTGAGCGCCTCTTGCGCGCGTGGCACGTCTTGTTCGGGGAAGAACGCGGTGGGCTGCGAGTAGACGAGCACTACCGCGCCGTAGTCGTGCGCGTGCATCTTGAGCGTGGTGCCGTCTGCCTCCGGGATCTCGTTGGTCGCGAAGAAGCGCGCGATCCGCGGGAGATCGTCGTGCGCACCGACCGCGACCACGAACGAGATCGACGGCGCGTACTCGGGATCCGTCGCGGTGAGCAGCGCGAGCCCGCCCGCGAACGACAGGCCCATCACGCCCACGCTCGAACGATGCACGCGCTTCTTCAACGCGAGCGCGCCCATCCCTATGCTCTTGGTGGACCGAAGATCGATGTGATAGTCCGCGAGCTCCTTCAGCTCTGGCGTGTAGACGACGACACCCGCCGAGGCGATCGCGCGCGCGAAGCGCTGCAGGCGCGGCTCGTCGACGCCGAGGTGATGCACTCCATGCGCGATGACGAGCCCTGGCGGATCCGACACTCCGCGTGGCGTGTAGACGCGCGCGCGTGTCGTCTCACCGTCGCCGAGCTCGAGCGTGACCGCCTCCTCGTCCACCTGGTGGTTGGAGAAGTTCGCGAAGCCCGTGGGAGCCTCGCGCGACGCGAAGCGCAGCATCAGCGCCGCCGCGCGCGCGTGCAGCAGTCCGGGGCTGATCGCGAACGCCGCCGCGACGAACAACACGACGAGCACCGCTCGCCGTACGCGACGCTTCTTCGCTACCGCCATTCGACCTTGAGCTGAGCACGAAGCGCCGAAGAGGTCACGCCTTCGATCGGCTCGCACGCGCGAGCGCTCGCTCTAGTGCGGGGGCGTCGATCTCGGCTTCTTCCAGGGCGATCGTGAGCGCGCGCTTCATCGCGTCGTCCGCGCACGCGTCTGCGGCGACGCGCACTCTCTGCTTGTCCATGTCGTCGGCGACTCTCGCCAAGACCAACGCCGCAGCGACGCGACGGTCGGGGGGCTCCATCGCCGCGCTCGCGACGCGTACGAGCTCGTCCGTGGTGACTCCAGGGTCGCGATAGCCCGCGTCGCTCACGAAATCACGCACGGCCTTCATCCACGTGGCGAGATCACGGCCGCCTCGGTCGAGCATCGTCAGCGCGCGCTCTGGCGCTGAGAGCACAGCGCGATCACGCGCGAGCTTCAGAATCGCCGCGACGGTCTGCGCTTCAACGGGCCCTGAAAGTGAGAGCGATTGGCTCACATCGCCCATGACGATCAACAGCTTCCTGTTCGTTGGTCTGAGATCGACGAGCTTGGAGAACGGATAGAAATGAGACGTCCACGCTCGTCGAACGTGAAAGCCCTCCGCGCCGATCGTGAGCATCGATCCGAGCAGCGTGTCGCGGAGCGCGCGCCCAACACCGACGAGCAGCGCGATCGCGAGCGAAAGCACTCCCAGTCCGGCGAGCACAGTCAGCAGCTTCATGGTCGCCAAGAGAAAGAGGCCGATGACGAGGATGGGGAGCGCGAAGAACGCGAGCAGCACGCCGAACAAAGCGGCCACTGCGCGTGCGCCAGGCTTCGAAGTGGATGCGCCGATCGGGATCGTGACCACGCGTGGTCGATCGAACCCAACGCGCGCGATGACCTCTCGCGCCTCGCGCTCCGGCAAGACCGCTTCAATCACCCAGTCGTGCTTGGTCAGGACGACGACTCGCTTGGTCGCGAGCGGCGTGGGCTCGATCCACGCGCTCGAAACGTCGCGAAGCGGGAACGAGAAGGAGCGAGTCGCGACCGTCGCGCGAACGGTGTGGTCATCGACGAGGATGATGCCCTTCGACCAAGGCCGCTTCACGCCCACGACCGCTCGGCCTTGCGTGGACGCAGCCATCGCAGGAAACGCGAACACACCAAGCAGCGCGAGCAGGCCGATCCACGCCACTTCGGATGGCAAGACGAACAGGAGCGGGAAGGTGAGGCTGGCGAGCGCCCACGAGACCAGCGCTGCAGCGACTGGCCCGCGATGACGGTACACGCCGACGGATCCAACGAACGGCTCCCTCTCGCCGATCACGGCAAGCGCACGTGCAAGACCGCCCAGGCCACGGCCGCAGCCGCGAGAAAGAAGCCGATCACCGTCGTCACCATTTGAACGACGAGCGCGGAGCCGACTTTGTCGAGACCCTCCATCATGTGCCGCAGGTCCTCGCCCTGCGTCGTCACCACGTTGGAGAGCGACCGCCCCGCTCGCACGAAGCTCGCGCCCACGACCATCGATGCGACGCCCGAGCACAGGTTCGCGAGCAGCACGGGGTGCATGAACGCGAGGCAGCCGACGACCACGTTGACGCCGCCGAGCGCCATCGCGATGATCCCCCACACCAACGCGCGCTTGGCTGTGCGCTTGATGATGTCGTTCTCGAAGTCGTTGAACTCGTATCGACCGTAACCCGTGCGCGCTCCTGGCGTCGCGAACGGATTCGCCGCGGGCATCGTCCGGTCGACGCCAGGCGGTGGCTCTTGCGAAGGACGACCTACCATTGGTTTTACAGCAGGTTGGCTGCGATCTCCGCGAGGTCGCTGCGTTCGCCCTTGGACAGGACGATGTGAGCGGCGAGCTTCTCGTTGCGGAACTTGTCGGCGGCGACCGTGAGCCCGTTCGACGCGCTGTCGACATAAGGGTTGTCGATCTGACCGGGGTCGCCAGTGAGCACGATCTTGGTGCCGTCGCCCGAGCGCGTGATGATCGTCTTCACTTCGTGTGGAGTGAGGTTCTGCGCTTCGTCGACGATCATGTACTGCTGCGGCAACGAGCGGCCGCGGATGTACGTGAGCGGCTCGACCTGAATTTGGCCGCTCTCGAGCAGATCGGCGTACGCGCGCGGTCCACGTCGCGATCCGGCCGCGCCGGTGGAGAAGAGGAACTCGAGGTTGTCGAAGATGGGCTGCATCCACGGGTTGAGCTTCTCGTCGACGTCGCCGGGCAAAAACCCGATGTCGCGACCGAGCGGCATCACGGGGCGAGACACGAGCATGCGCGTGTACACGCCGTCCTCCACCGTCTTGCGCAATCCCGCGGCGAGCGCGAGCAACGTCTTGCCAGTGCCAGCCTTGCCGACGAGCGTGACCAAACGGATGTTCTCGTCGAGCAGGAGATCGATCGCGTAGCTCTGCTCTTTGTTGCGCGGACGAACGCCCATCAGGCCCTCGCGCGGCGTGCGCAAGGCGATGACTTCCTTCTTGGTCGCGTCGTAGCGACCTAGCGCCGTGTGCGAAGGGTTCGCCCGATCACGCAACAGCACGCAGCCGTTCGGCGGGATCGCCTCCACCGTCATGGGCAAGCGGCCCTCGTGGAAGAAGTTGTCGATGTCTCCGCCGGGGACGTCGATCTCCTTGATTCCGGTGTCGAGCGCCTCAGCCTCGACGCGGTTGTTCTCGTACGTCTCTGCGGCCATGCCGAGCGCGTCCGCGCGGATGCGGAGGTTCGTGTCCATCGTGACGAACACCGTAGGTTTGCCACCATCCTGTTCGCGCGCGTCGAACGCGCACTGCAGGATCGCCGCGTCCATGGCGGCGTTGTCGATCGCGCTCGGCAACGTCGGTCGTGTTGAAGGCACCGCGACCCGCAGCGTGCCGCCGCTCTCCAGCGTAACGCGGCCCGCGAGCGAGCCGCCCTTCTCGCGAAGATCGTCGAGGAGACGCGCGATCTGACGCGCGTTGCGACCGCGCTCCGAGCCCTCGCGCTTGAACTGGTCGACCTCTTCGATGACGTAGATGGGGATGATGACGTCGTTGTCCTCGAACTTGAATATCGCGCGTGGGTCGTGGAGGATGACGTTGGTGTCGAGGACGTAATTTTTCTTCATCAGACGGCTCGCACTCTACTCTGAGTCCCGTTTGCCGCATACTCGAGAAGATGCCCGCGTGGACCGACCTAGACGCCTCGATCGCGCACGCTGCGTCGCGCGTGCGGCTGCTCGCAGCGGTGACTCCAGTGAACGCTGTCGAGGAGCGACGGAGGCTCATTTCAGCCGCGAACGCAGGTGCGCCGCTCGTGCCGCGCTGGCAGTACGCGAGCCCGAAAGATGACGGGTTGGCGCGTGTGTTGAAGGTCGCCGCTGCGAGAGCGCCGAAGGTGTTGCCAAGCGCGCTCGCCAAGGTCTATGTGGCGCGCATCACCGAGCTCGATCTCGAGCGGAGACTCACGCTCACGGCTGGCAAGCGAGAGCTCGCAAGTCTCGCTCGCGAACGGTTTGGTGCTGCCGCAGGAGAGGCGCTCGCGCTCGCGAGGCGCTGGTCGCGCGAACCGCCTAGCACGACGGACGAGGCGCTCGTGCCGACCGACTCGCACCATCCAACGTCACTCCTCTCGGTAATGCGCGCGAGCGTCTCACGGCTCGGCATCGACTTTCGTGTGGTGGTGCACCCATCACTCGCGTCGCTCGCCGCGACAGGCGAGCACACTATCTATGTCGCCGCCGATCGCCACACGACCGCGTCAGTGACTCACCGAACAGCGCTGCACGAGACACTGGCGCACGCGTTACCTCGTTGGCGCGCTCGAAATCAGCCGCTCGGCGTGTTCTCGTTTGGCACCGCGCGCGGACAAGACGATCAAGAAGGCTATGCGCTCGCGCTCGAACACGCGCACCACGTGATGGACTCGACGCGCAGGCGCGAGCTCGGCGCGCGACACCTCGCCGTGCGCGCGATGCGGCAAGGCGCGAGCTTTCACGACGTGGTCACGACGATTCGCGAGCTCGATCATGGCGCGCCTGCCGCGGTCGTGATCGCCGAGCGCGTGTTCCGCGGAGGGACGGCGACGCGTGAGGGGCTCGGTCGCGAGGCGATCTATTTAAGTGCGTATGCGAGAGTGCGAGCTGCGATCGCGAAGGATCCGAGCGTCCTCGACGTGCTCGGGTCTGGACAAATCTCCGTGCGTGCGGCGCCAGTGTTGAAGCGGCTCACGGCCCCGGGAGACACGCGCCCGTCGCGGGACCGCCGCCAATCGGTGTGATCTGCACGCATTTGTAGCCGCGTCGACACGACGACGGGTTGCACCCCAATAGGCAATATCCCTGTCCGCCTAGGTTGCCGCAGACCGCCTTGCGGCCCATGCCGTTTGGATCAGCCGGGCACGCGGTCTTGCTGTCGCACCTGCTCGTGCACATCCCTGCGGGCGCGTTCACGGCGCAGCTCCCGCTCGGCACTGCTGCGCAGGTGGAGTCGCCGCAGCACGCCTCGCCAATCCAGCCGCCTCCGGTGCGGCCCGTATAACCGACTTGGATGGCGTAGAGATTCCATACATTGAAGAACATCCAATTACCGCCCGCGCGTGCGTTCGCGACCACTGGCGCATATTGATAGAGCACCGCGGTCGCCTCGCTCGCAGGAGTGACGCTCACGCCGTCGAGCGTGATGCTCGGCTTGCCGACGGCCCAACCGCCTGCGGTCACGCCGCTCGGTCCACACGTCTGCGACAGGCTCGAGCGAAGCGCGAGGCCGAGGCAGTCGACTTGTTTGTCGAAGCCTCCGAGCGCTGGGTCACACGGCGCGCTCCCGCCCGGGCACCCACACCCGAACGCGTACTCGACCTTGGAAGGAGGTGACGGATAGACGGAGGCTGCCACCAAACCATGGTCCACCTCGGCGCGCACCAAGAACACTAGCGGGTTGATCTGATACCGCTCCGACGCCAGAGCGATCGCCTCTGACGCGCGAATCCCCCCTGAAACATAGGTCGTCAGGAAGCTCGGGTGTCCGTAGGGTGTCTTCTCCAACAGCTGCTGGATGGCGAACGCCGTCGAAAAATTCTCCGAGTCCGTGAACGACGCCGTGTCGACGATCAGGTTCGGATCGAACGGCACGTCCCCCGGCGCGAGATCGAGTGGCTCGACTCCAGGCTCCGGCGTCGCCTTTGCGCACGCCGCCATGATCGCGAGAGAGAGGAAGCGGAGACGCACGCGATGATCATGCACTACTGCACATAAACCGGAAAGCTCGTCCACGCCGCGCCGTCCCGGTTGTCGTGTACGACGATCCAAACGACCCCGTTTCCGGCGACGCTCGGCGCGATGAAGCGATTGGCCGAGCCGTCCACGCGCCCGGCAGAAGGGTCGAACAGGATTCGTCCTGCGCTCTTGGTTTTGTCGATGGTGTGAAAGTACGCGGCCCAAATTTCTTCATGGTGCGTCGCCGTGTCGCTGTCACTGTTGCCGGCGACCAGCTCCCAGCTCGAGTCGGGCACCTGCACGTCCACGACGTGCTCGCAGTCGCTCTCGTTCTTGGAGGTGCACCTTGGAACAATGACACCCTGACTCGGCACTATGGGCTTGCCGTCGAAGGTCACGCGATCGATGACTGGATTGTTGTTGGTGATGTCGTCATAAGCATAGACGCGCGTGAATCCAAACACATAGTCCTCTGGGCCCAACTGCGCGCCCGAGTCGTCGAAGCAGCCAAGCGGAAGTGTCTGTCCGCTCACGTTGGTAGGATCGACTGGCAGCAACCGAACGCCGCCAGTGCAGGCGATATAAAAGCCAATCGACAACCCATAAGGTGCCGCCGCGCCCTCCACGATAGGGTGTGAAGTCACCGCGTTCGCCGGAACGTTGATCGTGAACTTGGAGCCCTCTTGCAGGCACGCCGTCACGTCTTTCGTCTGCCCGAGCGAGGCGAGCCCTAGACATAGGAGCGCCGGCGGCGTGTCTGGAGGTAACGGCAGCCCCTTCTGTTTCAGCTCACCCAGGTGCGCGAGCTGCGCCCCGAGCTGTGCGAAGCATGCATAGTAGAGATCGGCCCGCGGGTTGTTGCACACCCAAGGGAGCCAATAGACGTGCATCGCTCGTGTCCGGTCCGCGCGCGCGTCCACCGCGAGGGCCTCGACCGTGACAGTGTCTCCAGGCTTTGCGAATGGCTCATCGGCGATCGTCGCCAATACGCGGACGCTCGTCAGCTTGGACACCGGATCGAAATCGCCCGAGTTACACGCTGCGATCACGACGATCATGAAGAAGGCTCTGCCCACTAGAACTCTCCTCTGATGCCCAAGCTCGGTAAGATGGGCAACCCTGTCGCGTAGCTGCGCTGCGTGTAGTTGTAGTTGTAGCTCACGCCCTCGACGTTGCCTTGATTGTAGATGTTCTGAACGTCCAGGTAGACACCCAATTGCCACGCCTTGAACTTCCAAGTCTTGTCGACTCGCAAATCCAATTGATGAAATAGCGGCAGCCTCTCTCCGTTGGGTGGGTAGGCGCGTTGAGCCAGGTATGTACCTGCGTTCGCGTCGTAGAACCCATAGGTGCTGGGAGTGAAGAGATTGCCCGACACCAAGCGGAAGCGCGCGCCGAACTCCCAACCGCGGCCCAGCCTGTAGCTGCCGAGTATCGTCAATATATGTGTCTGATCGAACGCCGCCAATCGCACCGCGTCTTGCGGGGTGTCTTGCCTCTCGCTGCGCGAGAGCGTGTAGGCGATCCATCCGAAGAAGTGCGCGTCTGGTTTGTAGCGAATGAGTGTCTCGAGCCCATAGACACGCCCGCGCCCGTCATTGAGGTGGCCAGGCGTGACGAGGTGATCCAATTGTTTGTAAAAACCCTCAACGGAGATCTCCAAGTACTTAGTGATCTCCCGCTCCCCCCCGACTGAATATTGCAACGCTCGATTGGAGAGCAAACCCTGTTGGCCAAACACGGTGGAGGTCTCTTGAGGTTGAGGCGGCTGATAGAACACGCCGACTCCCGCCTTGATCGTGGTTCGAGGGAACGTGGGCCCGATGTTTTGTCGGGCGACCACGCGCGGCGCGAGATCGAAGGTCTTCGTGTCCTTCGAGTAGTCGAGTCGCACTCCCGGGACGAGGCGTGTGCCTTTGAAGGGGGTGATCTCGAACTCTGTGTAGAGGCCTGGCCGATACAACGTGCTGTCCAGGTTGATCTCGAGCGGTGGCCTGCTCAGGCCTGGACCCGCGGGCGGCTCGCCGGGTCGCGGCAATGGAGGCAGGCGCGCGCTCACCGTATAGGGCGACTCGAGCATGTCCATTCCAACATTGGCGATGAGGCCTGGCGCGATCTTCTGTGAGAGCTCCACGCGACCCGTAATTGGATAAGTCGTCACCTTGAAGAAGACGTCACCTAGCGTGAAGTCGATGAAGTCGCTGCCGACCGCGGCGTTGAGCTTCACCTCGGTGTCCGGCGATAGCTTGTGGCGATAGAGGCCTTGGAGGCGGAAGAACCCAGTGTGCGCGCTGATCCCGCCTGCGATCCCAGGGTCTGTCGCGTTCGAGTCTTTGATGAGCACGTCGAGGCAATCGTCCGAGCCGAAGAACATCAGCCTGAACGA
The DNA here is from genome assembly GCA_025362165.1 of Myxococcales bacterium. Lineage (GTDB taxonomy): Bacteria > Myxococcota_A > Polyangia > Polyangiales > Polyangiaceae > JANYHY01. The sequence continues at coordinate 9,335 of JANYHY010000112.1, forward strand.
CTGGTCCTTGCTCCAGCGCTTCTCGAGGACTGCTTGATAATCGTAATAGACCGGAGCTGTCGTGACGCCTGCGCCCGTCGCCTCGAGCACCGGCTTCAGCCACGTGTCTACCCACGATCGGCGCCCGGCGACCGAGAAGCTCCATCCGGCGGCGATCGGTCCTTCCGAGAGCAGACGCACGTCGATCAGATCCACTTGGGCGAGGCCATGGAGCTTGTCCGTCTTAGGATCTCGCACGGCGACGTCGACGATGCCGCCGAGCGCGCGGCCGTACTGCGCGCTGAAATTACCCGGGTAAAAATCGATGCGGTCCAGCAGCTCCGTGGGGATGACGCTCGACAGTCCGCCGAAGTGATAGACGAGCGGGATCGGCGTGCCGTCCACGAAAATGAGTGTGTCCTGAGGCGCCGCGCCGCGAACGACGAGCAGCCCAGCGAGGCCTGGTGGGCGCGCGACGCCGGGCAGGTTTTGCAGCGCTCGCAGCGCGTCGCCGTTCGAGCCAGGGATGCGCAACAGCTCGCGCTGCTCGAGCGTGCGCTTGGTGACCTCACGCGGGGGCCTGTCGCCGTGCACGACGACATCCTCCAGCTCACCTGGCGGCGTGTCGTGTCGCTGAGCGGACGTAGGGGGAAGAGGAGCTGTCGTCTTGTCGGTGTCCAGCCGTAGCCGCTCCGCGATCTCCGAGCCAGGTGCCAAATCCTCGTCTGCACCGATTGGCAAGTATCCGGACGCGCTAACCTCTAATCGATAATTGCCAAACACCAAATCGGGTATCGCGAAGGCTCCAGTCTCGGTCGTCTGCGCGCTGGCGACCACGACTCCGTCCTTCTTCACAGTGACGGTGGCGCTCGCGATTGGCTTGTTGGTCGCGCGCTCGGCGACCTTACCGATGATGCGGCCCGGCGGAGGAGCGAACGAGTATTCGTGCTTGAATTTGGCGCGAATCGGCTGGCCGTTCTTCGTCGCGGGTTTGTAGTGAAGCGTCTTGCTGGCCGCGATGGCGGCCTCGTCGAAGCCGTGGCCTTCGGGCGTGGGCACGGTCGCTTCGATCACGTTGCCCTCAGGATCGATGACGACGACCACGGTGACCTTCACCGTCTCGCGCACTCCGTCTTTCAGCGCGCTGTCGGGGTACGCGGCGCCATCGTCCTTGTCGAGCACGGGCAGCGTGATGCTCGGCGCGGCAGGTGCGGGCGGTGTCGGGTCGTCTTTCGGCTTGGTGACCGCCGCGCCTTGTCCTCCACCATACGGCGAGTCCTGCGCCCACGCGCCTCGCGCGCAGAGGAGCGCGCCTACGGCAAGAGCTGAGACCAAGCGACCGCGAGCCATTGGCGCGCGAAGAACTAGTCGGCGGGCGTTCGCGCCGCAACCGTGCGTCGGCGCGCTTTGCGCCGCAACCATTCGTCGGCGCGCGTCTCTTTCGTCACGCTGCTGCTTGGGAACCCTTTCTGGGACCCTCCCTGTTGCGGAACCTACGACGAAATCATGGCGCTGAACCCGAAGCTCACCCTTCTGGGACCCCTCCCTGCTGCGGAAGACGCTCGTCCTCGGCCGCGGCTCGGTGATCGTGATCTCGCTCGGTTCGCGGCCTTGCGGGCGCGCGCCTTCCGCAAGCAGACCTCCACACGGTGTCGGCGTCGCCGCCACACGGGGAGGTACCAGAGCTGTACATCACGTTGGACATGCAGGGACTGGAACTTCCAGTACATAGATAGGTAACCCGTTCACGATAGGGAACACTACTACCACCACAATAGGGTGCCTGTTTGAGCAGGCACTATACGAACGCGAGTGGAACGGAGGAGGCGACATGCGAGAGCGCGAAAGAAGCCTGCCCACCGCAACCGCTCGTCGTCGCGTGTTTTCCGTCACACGTGCAGCGCTGCGTCTGCGATAATCGCTCTCGTGTCCTACGACGACATCATGGCGCTGGACCCGAAGTTCAAGCTCCTCATCGGCTTCGCGTTCTTGCTCGCGATCTTCGCCGTGTTCCAGCGCGCGATGCAGCAGAAGGTCGCCCCGCCGGACGAGCTTCGCTTGAAGGTGCGCTACGACGGCATGCTCGAATCGATCGAAATCGTCGCCGCGCGCGTGCTCAAGGAGCATCCCCAAGAAGACGACGTCGCGGTGACCAAGCGCATCCGAGACGAGCTCATGAGAAGCCAGCTCACCAACGTGGACAACTTCGAAGGGACGATCATCAACGTCGTCAAGCGCATGCGCGGCAACCGCGACGACGCTGGCACGATCCAGAAGTGGACGGACTAAGATCTCGTGCGCGCCATCTTCTTCGGCACACCGGAGTTCGCGGTGCCTTGTCTGGACGCGCTCGGCGAGATCGCTGAGATCACGCTCGTCGTGTGTCAGCCCGACAGACCGTCCGGCCGCGGTCTCACGATCACGGCGCCTCCCGTGAAGCAGCGCGCGCTGGAGCTCGGCCTCGCGGTCGCGCAACCCGTGAAGGTTCGAACGGGAGAGCTCGCCGCGCTCGTGCATGAGCAGCGCGCAGACGTCGCGCTCGTCGTGGCTTATGGGAGGATCCTCCCCGAAGAGGTGCTGCGCGCGCCGCGCCTCGGGTGCGTGAACGTGCACGCGTCGATCCTCCCAAAATACAGGGGTGCGGCGCCGATCACGTGGGCCATCGCGCGAGGTGAGACCGAGAGCGGAGTCGCGTTGATGCAGATGGATGTCGGGATGGATACCGGCCCCGTGTTCGAGACGCGAACGCTCCCTATTGGCGATCAAGAGACTGCTGGCGAGCTGTCGGTGCGCCTCTCCTCGCTCGGCGCGACGATCGTGCGCGAGACGTTGCCGCGCGTGGTGCGCGGAGAGCTCGAAGCTCGCGCGCAAGATCACTCGGCCGCGACGATGGCGCCGATCCTCGAGAAGGCACACGGCGAGCTGGACTGGTCGATGGACGCGGCGTGCATTCACGATCACGTGCGCGCCATGAGCCCCTGGCCCGCAGCGTGGACCAAGCACGCAACAAAGCGCGTGATCGTGCACGAGACGCGCATCTTCGGAGAGGCCCCCGCGAGCGCCGCTCCAGGCACCGTCGTGATCGCTGACAAGTCACGCGTCGTCGTCGCGTGCGGAGACAAGCGAGCTCCTGGCTACGTTCGGTCGTTGCCTCCGAAACGGCGTTGCATCGAGCTCGTGTGCGTGCAGCTCGAAGGCAAGAAGAAGACGACCGCGGGCGAATGGTTCCTCGGCCGCGGAGTCCAACCGAGCGACGTTCTCGGTTAGCGCGGCTTCAGTAGACCAGCCCCGCGGTGCGCCTGCGCACTCCGCCTAGCTCCGTCTCGAGGATGTAGCCCTCGTACTTCGTCGGGTCGACCGAGAGGACCTTCACGGTGAGCTGCAGCGTGTCGCCGTTCCTGCCGCTCGACTTGTCGAGATCTTCACGACGCTCTCTTCCGACGGCAAGGACGCGAACGTGGACTACGACGACATGGCGCGCGTGGTCGTTGGGCTCGAGTCGGTGATCGATTTGCTCGTTGGCGATTGATTGACGATTAGTGATCAGCGAGCTGAACACCCACGCGTCGATCGCGCGGCCAATCTTTGGGGAAGGGGCTCGCGTCCTCGCTGCCGTCGCTGATGGTGTCGATGCGTGCGCGCTCGACGCCGTTGTTGACGAGATAGGTCTTCACCCGTTCGGCGCGCTCGAGCCCCAATTTCGCGTTGTACTCGCTCGACCCACGCGGATCGGTATGACCGACGAGCAGGATGCCTTTCCCCGTCAGCGGCCCCGACTTCATGCAGTTCACCAGAGTCTGCATCGTGGGTTGACTGGAGGGCGTCGACTTCGTGGAATCGAAATCGAAGTAGGGAGTCGGCCCTGCGCACGCGCGGTGCACCGGCTCACCCAAGTAGATATGATAGAGATCGCCCTCTTCGACGCGCGCCGGATAGTGCCCGAGGTCGGGCGCCGGAGGCGGGTTGATCGGCTTTGTGAGACCGACCGAAGGAGCCGTTGGGGTGTGCGCCTGGCAAGCAGCTGCGCCGAGCGCCGCAAACAATATGATTGGAGCAAGAGTAAGTCGCATAGGGACCTTTCGTAGGTTCCGCGCCTTGGTGCATGCGCCGCGCCGGCCACAAAACGGCGCAGAAATGCGGCGCAGGCCTTTGAACCAAGCGAGGCGTTCGTGCACGCTGTGGCGAACACGCACGACTCATGTCTGAGGTCCAACTTTCTACGCACGTCGCATGGCTAGGACCCATCCACGCACTTGAGGTGACCTGGGAGCGTGACCGATACGTCGTAGCGATACTTGCCAGTGCAGGGATCTCCTGGAACTCCCTTGTAGACGTCCGTTGTCACGCACGCGTCGCACCACTTCAACTTGCCTGTCCCGACCACGTCGTGCCAATCGTTGCCCGGTAGGAAGTGTCCTTGGCATGACTGGTCGTCCGCGAAACCATCACCCTTGAACTTGTTGTCGCCGCAGCTCCAGACGCCGCCGAGCTCCGCCTCTTTCCAGGCCACGACGCAGCCGTATCCGTTTTCATCGTGGCATTCGCAAGTGCGCGTCGCAGTGACAGTGGCGCACAAGCCGTTGGTGAGTCGATAGCTGTCATCGTTTGGAATGCACCAGCACTCGCCTAGTTGGGCCGTCTTTCGAGGCTTCGGCGGCGACTTCACGGCAGGGTGGACTTGGTTGGTGTTGCTCGAGACGCTCGCGGACGCAGTCGCTGAGGAAGAAGTGGAAGGCGTCTGTGTCGCCGAAGAGGTCACTGCAGAAGCGTCAACGGCTGCATTCGGAGCAGGAGTGATTCTGGTCGCATAGAGGAATACGCCCAATCCAGTGGCCAGTGACGTAGTGAGCAACAAGAGAACAATCACGACGACGAGCCAACCGCTGCGACTCGGCGGAGGAGCCGTTGGTGGTGTCGCTACGACGCTCGGTGTGACACCCGGAGCGGCGCTGATCTCGGCGCCTGGCGCTGACGTCTTGGTTGGCTCCGGCTGCGGCACCGGCAAGGACGGGCCCGCGCGTGTCGGCACTGACGACATCGGCGGCGGCACTCGCATGGACGCAGCGCTCGCCGAGGTCGCCGCGACGATCGCCTCGTGCATGGCGCGCGCCGACGCGAAGCGATTGGCTGGGATCTTCGCGAGCGCCTTATGAACAACCTCACCGAGCGCGACGGCGTCCGGTCGAACGGCTGCGAGCGAAGCGGCGTCCTTGTACAAGATGTCTCGCGCGAGCTCGCCCTGTGAGTTGGCTTCGAACGGCTTGCTGCCAGAGAGCGCGAAATACATGCATGCGCCGACTGAATAGAGATCCGCAGAGAAGCCTGCGGGTTCGCCGAGGAGCTGCTCTGGTGCCATGTAACTGAGCGTGCCGACGACGCTGCCGGGGGCGGTGAGCGCGCGCGACTCGGCGAGATCTTTGGCGACTCCGAAATCGAGCAGCTTGACGAAGTCACCTTGGAGAGTCTCTACGCAGAACACGTTCGCTGGCTTGCAGTCTCGATGCACGACTCCGTTCGAGTGCGCGGCGTCGAGCGCCTCCAACAACTGAAGTCCAATCCGCGCCACGCGCGCCGCGTCGAGTCGACCGTGCGCGCGGACGAGCTCGCCCAGGGTCTTGCCGCGCAGGAGCTCCATCACGACGAACGGAGGCGTGACCGCGTCACCTGGATGAAAGTCGAACACGCTGACGATGTTCGGGTGCCCGAGCTTCGCGAGGATCTGAGTCTCGCGCTGGAAACGCTGCAAATCAGGCTCGTCTCCGGCCTGGCGCGCGAACACCTTCACCGCGACGCGACGAGCGAGATCCGCCTGCTGACTCTCGTAGACGACACCCATACCGCCGCGACCGAGCTCACCGAGCAAGGTGTACTTGCTCACGAGCGTCGAGCCAATCACGGGCAACGTCATCGGCACATCATGACCCATTTCAAGGGTCTGGCTGACGACAATTGATGCCGTCTACTTGAACGCTCGTCCACATGGGAGTTAGCCAGACTCCCGTTGATGGAGCGGTCAGTAGAGCCCGTAGCCTTGGCCGAGCAGCAAGGTGAACATGTTGCAGATCACGTGGAACGCCACGGACGCGCCGACGCCTCCGGTTCGCGCGCGCATCCAGCCGAACACGAGAGACGGGAAGAACACCGCGAGACGAGCAGGCGCGTGGACCGTCAACACATGACCGATCGCGAATATGGCACTAGCGATCAACAGGCCAGGTCCGATGCGTGCGCCGAAGAGGCTAATTTTAGCCTCGAACGCGTCGTCTAAACGAGTTTGGAGATAACCGCGATAGAACGCCTCCTCTGGCAATGCGACCAAGACGATTTGGCCCAATATGAGGTTAGCGGTGTCCCACGGTTGCAGCGCGAGGGAGAAGTGTTCGCCGGGCCTCCACCACCATCGCCAACCAAGATAGAAGAAGGGCAGCGAGACCGCGGCGAACGCGAGGGCCCAGCGGATCGCGCGCAACGCTTGACCTATCAATGGTCCGAAGTGGATGGGTGCGCCGAGCAAGAGCCCGCCGAGACCGACGCCGCAGTGCGTGACCTCGTCGTCTCCGCGACGCCAAACGAGCGCCCACACAGCCGCCAAGAACACGAGCCCCACGAAGGTGCCGGAGTGATCCTTCGGGACGAACATGGTGCCGATCGTCACCACCGTCGTGACGAGCACGGCGACGGCGGCGGCCTCGATCAGCGGCTCTCGGCGCATCTCACGGAGCGCAGACGAGCTTGCTCACGAACGCCTCGGTGTGCCCCGCCTCGACGTCTTGCCAAGCGAGGTACCACTCGCCCTTCTTGCCTGCAGCGATGATGGGACGCGTCGTGTCGGTCGTGATCTTGGCGAACGTGCTCGGAGTCGCGACGCCGTCGCGCGTGAGCGTGCCTACTTTGATGTTCCCTTTTTCATAATAGGCGACGAGGACCTGACCCTCCGCCGAAACGCCGAGCGAAGGGCGGCTGCCGTTCTGCGCGAACTTCTTGCGCCAAATCACCTTGCCCTGAGACGGCTCCACGAGCGCTGCCCACGCGCCAGTGCTGTTGCTCATTCCCTCGCCGTTCCACACCACGAAGCAGCCCTCCGTCCCGCACTCCACGGCGGGGGCGTCTCCTGGGACTTTGTCTTCGCTGACGGGTTTGACGTCGCCGAGTTCTCGATCTTTCTTGGGCTTGCCGTTGGCGGGCTGCTCGTCCAGACCCTTGGCGAGATCCGCGGACGTGAGCGGGATTCGCATGCGCTCGATGAAGTGCTGCGTGTCTCGCTCGAGCTTGTACGCGACGAAGATCGCGTTGCTCGCGACGGCGATCGTCGGCACTCGCACGTTGACGGTCTTCGTGCCGACTTGAGGTGAATAATCGGTTAGTCGAATTTCGTTTCCGGCAGGCTCGAGCTCTGGCGTGAGCTTGCGCATGAAGAGGTCATCGCCCTCTTTGTCGCGGTCGTCCTGCCAAACCACGACGTATCCCTCCGGTGATTGGTCCATCGCGGGCCAATAATTTCCGGGCCGTCCACCTGCGCCTACGAGCGTGCTCGCCCCAGCGATGTGACCGCTCTCGTCCAGCCAACGCGCCCGTACACCGGCTTCGCGTCCTGCGCGATCCCAGTAGAGGAGCGCGGTTCGCTCGCCCGCGGAGAGCAGCGTGGGTCGCATCGCGCCGCTGGCCTCGGGTGTGAGGTCGCGCGCGCCGGAGGTGGGGTGACCGAACTCGTCCACGATTACGGAGTAGACGTGATCGTGGCCCGCTTGCTCGTGGTCGTCCGTCCACGCAACGATGAGCCCGCGAAGGCTGCTCGCGATCGTGGGCCGGCTCACGTTCACCGCGGTCTGCGAGATGTGCGGATGCGAGAACACCACCATCTTGCAAGGTCCGGTACCAGCCGCCGCCGCCTTCGTCTGATCGATGAACGTCTTGCTGATCGCGCCGCCGCCGAGATCGGCGACCTCTTTCCACTTCTTCTGCGCGCCCGCGGCGTCGCCTTGGACGAACGCCTTCTGTCCGTCCGCGAGCGCCTGCGCCCACTTGGGATCGTCAGGAGGCGCGACAGGGGGAGCGACGCTGTCAGTCGGAGTCGCGGTCACAGCGCTCGCGCTCGAGACGATCACCTCCGTGAACACCTGCTGGCGTAATAGTGTAGTGTACACGTAATAAGCGGCGCTGGTCCCGCCGAAGCACAGCGCGAGCGAGAAGGCCCACCGCAAGGGGCTCGGCTTCGGTGGCGGACGACGCGAGTCTTTCGGAGTCGAGGTCGGTGGGAGGTCTGCGAGGCTCGTCGGCTTTGGTGTCTCGGGCTTGGGATCGGACGGCACGGACGGAGAAGGCGAAGACGGCTCTGGCGTGATCTTCAGCGCCATCGGCGAGGACTCGGGCGCCGACTGCGACGGATCGCTCGCGGGGGGACGGGCGGAGGCGAAGTTCACCTCGATGTCGTCCAGGTCCGCGACGTTGACCATCGACACGTTGCCCGTTTGTCCGAGGGCCTTCGTGAGGGCGTCTGACAGCTCCTTCGCGTTCTGGAAGCGATCATCTGGGTTGCGCTGCAGCGCCTTCTGAAACCATTCGTCGAACGCAGCAGGCAGGTCGGCGCGGATCTTCGACGGGATGGGCACGGGCTGCGTCGCGATCGCCGCGAACGTCATCGCGACGCCTTGATCGGTGTTCCATACCGGCCGGCCGATCAAGCACTCGAACGCCATGCACCCCAAACCCCAGAGGTCTGCGCGATGATCGACGTTGCCTTGACCCTTCACCTGCTCGGGCGACATGTACGCGGGCGTCCCGAAGACCGCGCCCTCGCGCGTGAGACGCTGGGCCTTCTCGTCGCCGGCGACCGGCGCGTAGAACTTCGCGAGCCCGAAATCGAGCAGCTTGCAGATCTCGTCGCCGTCCTCGCCCTTCGTGATGAAGATGTTCTCGGGCTTGAGGTCGCGGTGCACGATGCCCGCGTGGTGCGCCTTCATCAGGCCCTTGGCGCAGTGGGCGATGACGCGCACGGTGGTGGGGACGTCGATCAGGCGAATGCGCGCCATGCGATCGTAGAGGCTCTCGCCCTCGAGCATCTCCATCGTGATGAAAGGGCGTCCGTCCTCGAGGCGGCCCGAGTCGTAGACGTCCACGATGTAGGGGCTCTTGATGCTCGCCGCCGCGCGCGCTTCGCGGAAGAAGCGCTCGATGACGATGTTCGAGCCGCTGAGCTCTGCCGCGAGCACCTTGATCGCGACCTTCTTGCCGAGCGCGAGCTGCTCGGCCTCGTACACGGCGGCCATCCCGCCACGCCCGATTTCGCGCAGCACTTTGTACTTGCCGACGAGCAGCGTGCCGACTGGGATTTTCGACTCGTTCTGGACGGGGCGCATGGGGTGGCGGAAGGACGTCGTCTCCCCAAAGTATGGGTTTCGACGTCAGACGGGCACACGCAGCGTACCGCAGTTCGAGGGTAGTTTGGCGCTATGATTGTTGTGTAGGGTAGGGTAGGCAAGTGGATGACAGGGGTTTGACAGAGCTTGCTGCGCTCGGAGAGATCGCGGGCGAGATCGTGCACGAGCTGAGGAACGCGCTGCTCGTGATCAGCGCCAGCACCTACCTCGCGCAGAAGAACCCGGTAGATTGCGCGCCGCACTTACAGAAGATCGAGCGTCACACACGCACTGCTCAGGGGGTCGTGGACGGTATGCTCGCGCTCGCTCGGGGTGACGCGGTCACCACGGAGCGGACGTCGCTCGCGGACATCCTCTCGGCCGCGAGGGCCGCGGTAGGTGGGCAAGCAAACTTCGTCGACGAGATCGATGGATGTATCGTACAGGCAAATCCGACGCTCCTCTCCCGCGTCTTCCGCTGCTTGTTCGAGAACGCCGCGCAAGCGACCGCCCCTCGCGTCCCGACGATTCGCACGCGCGCAGAGCTCGGAGAGCGCGCGGTGATCACGATCTCCGATGACGGCCCCGGAGTCCCTGCAAGTATTCGCGATCGTTTGTTCGAGCCGCTCGTGACCGCGCGCGTCGGCGGCACGGGTCTCGGCCTCGCCCTCGCGCGGCGCATCGTCATCGCTCATCACGGCACGATCGAGCTGCTGGAGAGCCATCCCGGCGCGACCTTCCGAATCACACTCCCAAGTTAGGTGCGGCGTCCCCAATTCCACCATCACGTTGCGCCAACGCCTGGACTCGCCAACACTGAAGCGAGTGCAGTGGCGATCGCTCGCTCTTGTCGGCTTGCTCGCTTGTCAGAGCGGTTGTCATCATTGGGTGTCGTCGACGCCCGCCGATCTCGCGCGAGCGACGCAACCACAGACGGTTCGCCTGTCTTTGGTGGATGGTGAGAGCTTCGTAGTCCAGCGGGCGAGCGTGCGTGCCGCTGCCGTCGAGGTCAGCGGGGGGCTCGCTGTGCTGAGCGCCGATGCTGACGCTGCATGGCCGCTCGCGCGCGCGGTCTACGCGAACGCGACGCTCCGACCACCGGCGCTCGACGAGGCTCACGCGAGAGTCCTCGCCGGAGAGCCCCCTCCACAAAACTCGTCACCAGAGCTCCGCGAGCTCGCAGAGCTACGAATCGCGGTTCGCGACGAGGATGGTGCGTCGAGGCAGTTCCTCGGCGCGATCGCCAAGCGCTTTGGGCTCGCCGCGATCCTGGTCGTCACGCTCGACGAAGAGCGCCGACCCATCGCGCGAATGTTCGAGGCCGACGCCGCTCGCTTCGACGCAACGACTTACGCCCCTGATTTCGGTGGTTCCAGGTGGGTTGGCGCTATCGGCCAGTTGG
>JANYHY010000167.1 GCA_025362165.1 Myxococcales bacterium
ATCGATAGGTCGCGGTCGCGATGCCCAGTTGCGCATCGAGGATGTCGGCATTAGCCGCAAGCACGCGCGCATCGTGCACAGAGAGGGTGAGTACATCCTCCAAGATCTCGGCTCGTCCAATGGCGTCTTCGTCAATGGGCGTCGAGTCGAGAGCGTGCGCCTCTCCGATGGCGACCGGGTGCAAGTGGGCCCCACAGTCGTTCTTCGCTTCGGTCTCCTTAGCGCCGACGAGGAGGCCGTCGCCCGCCAGCTCTACGAGGGCTCGACGAGAGACGGGCTGACCCGCTTGTACAACCGTCGATATGCGGCTGAACGGCTCGCTATGGAAGTCGCTTATGCACACCGACATAGCACTGCGTTTAGTGTCATCCTTTTCGACCTCGACTATTTCAAACGTGTCAATGACACCTACGGTCACCTCGCGGGCGACGTCGTGCTGCGCATCGTCGGGGCGCAAGTGCAGAAGACCATAAGGACGGAAGATGTGCTCGCCCGTTATGGTGGTGAGGAGTTCATAGTCTTGGTGCGCGGAGTCGAGCACAAGAACGCGTGCGTGCTGGCCGAGCGCATTCGCAAAAGTGTCGAGCAGCTCGCCATCCCTTGGGAGTCACGGACACTCAAAGTCACTGTGAGTATTGGGGTCGTATCCCTCTCGGAGTGCAAGCCAAAGGGAACCGTGGACTCCATGCTCGCGCTGGCCGATGAGAGACTCTATAGCGCCAAGGCGGGCGGTCGAAACCGCGTGTGCTGATCCAGTATTTTTCTTACGAATATTAATATGACTATCACTATGAGTTTCTACTCGGCCCCACATAGTGGTCACGGCCGCTGGGGAGGCTGGCGCACATAGACTCGCAGCGGGCCGTCGTTCGACTCGAGGGCGTATCTTGCGGGGATGCGCGCGAGCACTTGCGGCGGCGCTCTCCACACGATGAGCCGGTCAAACCGCGAGAGAGCGCGCTCCCAGAAATCCGTCCAATCGGACTCGCAGGCGGGAGATGAGCAAGAAGCATGTGACTCGAGGAACGCACGGTACTGTAGGTCGTCGAACGGTGATGGCTGCGGAGCTTTGTAAGAGACTGGGAACGAAGGTGAGTGACCGAACACGAACGGTGGGACCATCGCTCCGTGGCGCACCGCGTACAAACCCCACGCGTGCTCGAGCGGCGCCGTGTTCTCGCTCGAGCCTTTCGTCTCGAACGTGAGCGGCAAGACGCGAGCGCCCGAAGGGACGTCCGCAGACGCGTATCGATCGACCTCCGCGGAGAGTCGCGCGTAGTCGAGGCCGAGCCCCATCGAGTACGCGAGCGCGCACGCACCGAGCGCCGCGAGCGCCGAACGCGGCAATTTCAAGGGCAGCCGCGCGATGCATGCAAGATACACAAATGGGAGGACGCGAACGCTCACCGCGAACCACGCGTCTGCTTCATAGGGTAAGGCGAGGTACACGCCGAGGAGCGCGACGAGCATCCACGCCTTCACGGACGACTCTCGAGGCCCAACGGCGAGCACCACCAACACCACGACCGCGACGAGCGAGGTCGCCTCGCGCCGCGTGAACCCCCACCCGAAGAGCGCCCATAGATCGTAGCCCACCTCCCATAGCGGACGGCGCACGAACGCGTGCTCGGCGATCGGCGACTCGCTCGCCTGCACCGTGAACGACCACGCGCACAGCGTCAGGCCGAGCAGCAACGGCGCGAGCACGGCGAGAGCGTCCCTTGGCGTGAGCGCCTTGTTGCGCACTCGGTCGATCACGAGCATCGCCGCGAAGAGCGCTGCCAAGCCGAGCGCGAACGCGTGCGTGTACCATACACCTATCGCCAAACCGGCTACGATCAGGCTCGGACGACGCGCGCGGGCAGACCGCTCCACCTCACACACGAGCAGGATGGCTAGCGCGGCGCCGAGCGCATAGTCGAGCATGCCCATGCAGACGAACCACGAGTGCACGAAGGGCCACGCGAGCAGAGTCGCCGGCAGCAATCGCTCGCGCCCCCCGAACACGAACGCCGCGCGCGGCCACGCACACGCGCTCACGGCGAGAACGATCGCGACGAACACCTTCGCGGCAGCCTCTAGACCTAGCGCCCCTCCTGTCAGGCGCAGCCACAAGAACAGCGTCGAGTTCGTCTTGAACAGGCCGTTGCTCGCGTACTCCGGATAGTCCGCGAGGTGACGCGAGACGATCTCTGTCGCTAAGTGATTGGGCAGATCCTGGAGCGGCGGCGCGTGCACGATCAAGAGCGGCCACGCCACGAGCGCGAACAGCGCGAGCGAGCACGACGCCCAGAGGGCGCGATCGGACATCGATCCAAGCGTGCGTGTGGTCATGCGCGCGAGCGACCCTAGCGCGAAATTGATGCCCTCCTACGGCGGACATCAACGACAGGTGGGGCGCCGTTGGTACGCCCCAAGTGATCGTGCCAAAGGCGCGAGCACTTCAGGTTTTTGTCCAAGCGACCCGCAAAGGTCGGCTTGGAGCTGATACGTTCACCTCCGATGGATCGTGTGCAGAGGCTCTTCGATTGGTTGGTCGATGGAGCGCCTGGCGCGAAGACCTCGCCCGAGGTCGTCGAGCGCATCGCAGCGGATCTGATCGCGGCGGGGATCCCGCTCGAGCGCATGGCGGTCTCGGTGACGACGTTGCACCCAGCGATCTTGGGTCGCGCGTTCTGGTGGAGCGTGGACAAGCCCGTCGTCACGCGCGAGCTCACGCACGCGATCCAGAACTCCGCGCTCTTTCAGCGAAGCCCCATCGCATACGTCGCCTCGCGCGGAGTCGCCTATCGAAAGAAGGTCGGCGAGGGCACGAGCACGTTCGATTTCGACTTCGTTCAAGAGCTACAGAAGGAGGGCTTCACCGACTACCTCGCGCTCCCGATGAAGTTCCTCAACGGCGAGTCTCATGTCGTCACCTTCTCCACGCGCGCACCTGGCGGCTTCACGGACGCGCAAGTCGCGACGCTCGAGCACATCCTGCGGCCGCTCTCTCGCCTCGCGGAGATCTTCGCGCTCCGCCGTACCGCGGTGAACCTGTTGAACACGTATGTCGGGCGCAACACTGGAGAGAAGATCCTCGCAGGTCGCATCTTCAAAGGAGACATCGAGTCGCTGCGCGCGGTCCTCTGGTTCAGCGATCTGCGCGGCTTCACCGAGCTGTCGTCGCGCAGCACGCCGAGACAGGTCATCGACACGCTCAACGAGCTGTTCGAATGTCAGGTCCCCGCGATCGAAGCCCACCGTGGTGAGGTCCTCAAGTTCATCGGCGACGGGCTACTCGCCATCTTTCCAATCGGAGAGACCGACCTCGAGCAACGCGCAGCCGACGCCATCGCAGCCGCGAACGCCGCACAAGAGACGCTCGCCAAACGCAACGCGGACGCGAAGGAGCCCATCGCGTTCGGTGTCGCCCTGCATGTCGGCGACGTCGCGTACGGAAACGTCGGCGGCGCTTCCAGGCTGGATTTCACGGTGATCGGCGCCGCGGTGAACCTCTCCGCGCGACTCGAGGGGCTCACTGGAAAGCTCAGTCGCCCGATCGTGATCTCGGAGGAGCTCGCGAAATCCGTGAAGTCGCCGCTCGACGATCTCGGCGAGTTCGATCTCAAAGGAGTCGGCAAGCCCGTCCGCGTGTTCGCCCCAAAGGCCTAGCGGAGCAGCGGAAGGCGAGTCCTACAAACACTGCGAACTGTTCGTCGTGGGAGCCAACACGCAGCAATCGTGAGCGAGCGACTTCGCGGCCGGTGTGGGGTTGGCGATGCATTGGAGGTCCACGCTCGTGACTGCGCCGACCGCGATGGTGGTGACCGTTCCGAACGAGATCGACTTGGCGCATGGTGCGGCGCTCAGCTTGCCAATGTCGCCGACGGCGTTCACGTCGTCCAATACGGCTTGTACCTCGGGGGAATGTGGCGGGAACGACTGCGCGCTGACGCTTCCAGCGTCGTTGAAACCCGGCGTGCCCAGCGTCCGCCGGGTGCTGCCGTCGCAGAAGGCGTCGACGAAGAGCTCTGGCGAATTGGTAGAACGCGTCTCGTGGATGGTCGCGAACTTCACGTGAGCGCCGCGATCGGGGCACACCTCCACGACGTGCGGCGCGTCTTGCCCGGCGTCGACGGCTGGCAACGAAGCCGACGTCAGCCCGCCGCAACCAATCGTGCAGAATGCAATCACGAATGCAACCTTCACGGAGGTGAGTCTACCTCGTGCCGAGTCTATGATTCGCAGTCAAATGGAGGCCGGCGCACTAGTCAGTCTACTTGGGCTTCGCCCAAACCCAGAAATTCGCTCCCGCGAATTTCCTAGTGCCCTCGATTCAATAGAATCGAGGCACGAGTGTGCCTCGGACCAGTCGTGGCCGTTGCC
>JANYHY010000173.1 GCA_025362165.1 Myxococcales bacterium
ACCAGGTGCACGTGCAGCCGAAGATCGGGCTCACTTTCGCCAGCGCGTTGCGCGCGTTTCTTCGCCAGGATCCGGACGTGGTCATGGTCGGCGAAATCCGCGACAAGGAGACCGTCGAAATCGCGATCAACGCATCACTCACGGGTCACCTCGTCCTCTCGACGATCCATACCAACGACGCCGCGGGTGCCGTCACGCGCATGATCGACATGGGCGTCGAGCCGTTCTTGATCCGCTCTTCGGTCATTGGGATCTTGGCGCAGCGACTCGTTCGCGTGCTGTGCCCGCACTGCAAAGTGCCTTATCCGGCCGAAGACTCGGAGCTCGAGGAGCTTGGCCTCTCGCCAGAACGTGTACGGCAGCGACGCGCGCGCGAGGCCGTCGCGATGACTTCGCGCTATTTCCCGCGCAACGTGAGCGCGACAGACGTGCTCGATCTGGAGCCGGGTCTGCGCCCGATGTTCTACAAGCCGAAGGGCTGCGATCGCTGCGCGAGCACCGGCTTCTCTGGAAGGCGCGGTATCTACGAGTTGATGTTGATGGACGACGCCGTGGGGCCGCTCGTCCTCAAGAGCGCAGACGCCCAAGCGCTCAAGCGCGCTGCCGCCGAGCAAGGCATGGACAGCCTTCGCGATGACGGCGCGCGCAAGGTGCTCACTGGCATGACGAGCGTGGAGGAGGTCCTCGCCGCGACTCAAGAGGACGCGGCGCTCGCGTCTGCTCCCAGCGCTCCACCTAGTGCGGGGGCGTCGATGCGGGCCGTCCCCACCAGCTCGCGCGCAGGGGCATAATCGATTATGGCCGTATTCCAATATCGCGGACTCGTCGTCGCGTCGGGCAAACAGGTCACCGGTTTCCGCGACGCGGACAACCCGAAGGTCCTGCGCTCGGCGTTGAAGCGCGAGGGCGTGATGCTGACGTCCGCGGAGGTGGACAAGCGCGGCAAGGGAGGCACGACACGCAGCTCTGGCGGTGTCCTCGCGTTCTTCCGGCGCATCGGCCCTGGCGACGTCGCCGTGATGACCAGACAGCTGGCGACCCTTGTTTCAGCCGGAATTCCGCTCGTCGAGTCCGTCACTGCGCTCACCGAGCAAGTGGACAAGCCCGAGCTGCAGCGCGTGCTCACTCAAGTACGTGATCGATTGAACGAGGGTCAGTCGCTCGCGAAGGCGCTCGAGCCGCACCCGAAGGTGTTCCCGAATCTCTACGTGAACATGGTCGCCGCGGGAGAGGCCTCGGGCACGCTAGAGGTCGTGCTCGAGCGCTTGAGCGACTTCATGGAGAACCAAGCCAAGCTCCGCTCCAAGGTCTCCGCCGCGCTCGCATATCCAATCTTGATGGTCGTCATCGGCACGGGCCTCATCACGGTGATGATGGTCGCGGTCGTCCCGAAGGTCACCGCGATCTTCGCGAGCCTCGATCGCGCTCTCCCCTGGTACACGGCGCTGCTCATCTTGGTGTCGAACATCATCGCGTCCAACCAGATGCTCGGCTTCGTGCTCTGCATCGCGACGACGACGTTCACTCGGCGCGCGCTGTCGAAGGCCAACTTGTTGGAGGACGGCGAGCCTGGCTCCAACACGCTTTGGGTCGTCGCCGCGTCCGTCTTCGCTGGCGTCATGCTGCTCTCCGCGTTCATCGTGGAGTCGACATGGGGCTTTATCTTCGGCGCCGTTGGCGGGCTCGCGCTTGGTCTCGGCGTCGCGCGCTTTCAGGCGTACGTGCGCACTCCAGAGGGTCGAGTCTGGAAGGACGGCTTCTTGCTCAAGCTGCCGCTCTTCGGTCCGCTCTTCCGCATGCTCGCGGTCGCTCGCTTCGCGCGCACGCTCTCGACGTTGCTGTCGTCTGGAGTGCCGCTGCTCAAGGCGATGGACATCGTCAAGAACGTGCTGGACAACGCCAAGCTCGTGCAGGTGATCGTCACCGCGATCGGCTCGATTCGCGAGGGTGAGTCGATCGCCGCGCCCCTCAAAAGGAGCGGAGATTTCCCTCCGATCGTGACGCACATGATCGCCGTCGGTGAGAAGAGCGGACAGCTCGAGGCGATGCTCGAGAACGTCGCCAAGGCCTACGACATGCAAGTGGAAACGCGCGTCACGGCGATGACCAGCCTCATGGAGCCGCTCATCATCGTCATCCTCGGAGGCGCAGTCGGCTTCATCGCGTTCTCGATCATGATGCCGCTGATTCAGATGAACGACTTCGTCCAATAACCGATTAGGAGATTACCAAGTTGGCCACGCTGCGAGGATCCCAGAAAGCCGTCTTCTTCCCCTGGGAGAAGCGTCGTGGCGTGCTCGGCATGCTGCAGCGCACGCGTGTGCGCGCGGTGATCGGCGTGGTGGTGGTGCTCGGCGTGATCTTCATGATCCGCGCTCGCGAAGAGCGCGACGCCTCCGTGCGCGCGACACGGGCCTCCATCTCGACGGCCTTCTTCGCGATCCAGAAGTATCGCGCCGACCACGGAGGCGCGTGCCCTCGAGACCTGGCTGAGCTGCCGAGCGGCGGGTACACGCATGACGTGCCTGTCGACGCATGGGGTCGCCCGCTACGCCTCGCGTGTCCAGGTCGCCGTGACCCCAAGGGCTTCGATTTGTCGAGCGACGGACCCGACGGCACCCCAGGCGGGATGGATCGCGTGGAATGATTCGTTGTTACAGAGGAGATCAGGATCATGGATAAGGGATTATTGGGACTGGCGAAGCCAATCCGATCAGTTGTTGTCGTTCGCCAAAGGCGACGACAAGTGATGACTCAACTAATGCGACGTCTGCGCGCGCGGCGCGGAAAGCAGGGCGTTACGCTCGTCGAGATCCTCATCGTGCTCGCGATCGTCGGCCTCATCGCTGGCGGTATTGCCGTCTACGCGATTCCCAAGTTCCAGCAGGCGCAGAAGGAGACCACCAAGCAGAGCGCGATGGCTCTCTACGGAGTCGCCGAGAACTGGCGCACCGGGCCGGGACACGCCGCAGACTGCCCCACGCCGCAGCTCCTCAAGGATCAGCACGAGATCAACGCCACCAGCAAGATCACCGACGCCTGGGAGACCACGTTCAAGATTCAATGCGACGACGACTCGGTCACCGTCGTGAGCTTCGGCCCCGACAAGAAGGAAGGCACCGCAGACGACATCCGCATCCCCGAGCCCAGCAAACAAGAGTAGCGATGACGCGCTCCACCTACACTTCTCGAGCTCTGCTCCGTCAAGTACGGAGGCGCGTTCGCGCGCGCGGGCTGACGCTCATCGAGATGCTGGTGGTGCTGGCGATCGTGGGCTTGATGGCTGCAGGGGTGATGATGGGCTCGGGGCAGCTCGGGAGCGCGAAGCTCAAGAAGACCGCGACGAGCCTCGCCGGTGTGATCCGCGTGGCCTACACGCGCGCGAGCTCCACGAGCAAGAGCGTGCGCCTCGTGTTCGACTTCGGCCAACGCGCGTTCTGGATGGAAGAGGCAGAGCAGTCCATGCTCGTCACTCCGAAGGACACGACCGGAACGGGCGGAGCGGACGCGGTCACCGCGCTCGAGCGACAATCGATCGCCGAGAGTGATCGCCTGGTGAAAGGTCCCGCTGCGCCGCGCGCGCATTTCAAGCAAGTCGACATGGGCCTGTTGGCGATCGACTCTGATACGCACGGTTCGGTGCGCGCTCTGCCGGGCAACATCTCGTTTCGCTCGATTCAAACCACGCACGACGATCAGCCGCGCACGACGGATCGCGCTTACATCTATTTCTGGCCAGGCGGACAGACCGAGCGCGCCTCGATCCAAATTCGCATCGGGGACTCGACGGACGACACGCAGTGTCTGACTCTGCTGGTGGCGCCGCTCACGGGTTCGGTCAACGTCAAGTCCGGCCCCGTGCCGCTCACGACCCCCAAAGACGACACCGAAGCCTCTGACCGAGAGGATAAGGGGTTATGAGGAGCAAGCTCTCCAGCGCGCGCGGCTTCTCCCTCTTGGAGGTCATGATCGCGTTGGCGATCTTCGGGCTCATGATCGTGGGCGTGCTCGCAGCTCAAGCTGGAGTCGCAGCGACCAACCGCAAGGCCGCGAACATGGGCCAAGCGATCGAGCTCGCGCGATGCAAGATGAGCGAGGTAGAGGAGAAGCTCCTCAAAGACGGCTACCCCGAGATCGACTCCATCGACACGGACATCCTCTGCTGTGAAGGCACGGAGAAGAGCATGTTCACCTGCGACACCAAGGTCGAGAAGGTGACCATGCCAGACCCGCCGTCGGCGAGCGCGTTCGGCGCGGATGGAGGCGGATTGTCGCCACTTGGTGCGCCCAGCGGATCTTCGAGCGATCAACCGTTCAACGCGACTCTGGATTTGGACGCGGGCCTCGGCGGCATCGCGCAGCAGCTCGGACCGCAGTCGGGCGGGCAGGGCGCGGCGGGCCTACTCAACATGGTGATGGGCTTCGTGTACCCGACGATGAAGCCGCTCCTCGAGTCTTCGATCCGTCGCGTGACGATCGTCGTTCACTGGAAGGAGGGTCCCAACAAGCAAGAGTTTCCGATCATCCAATACGTGACGAGCCCGCAGCGCGGCGGCTTCGGCGGTCCGCTCGGTGACGGCGGCGCACCCATCGGACCCCCGGG
This sequence comes from Myxococcales bacterium, assembly GCA_025362165.1. Classification (GTDB taxonomy): domain Bacteria; phylum Myxococcota_A; class Polyangia; order Polyangiales; family Polyangiaceae; genus JANYHY01. The sequence goes on from JANYHY010000173.1 coordinate 4,604, forward strand.
GACTTCGACCGGATCACCTGCGAGCGGCGGTGGAGTGCCGACGCCCTCCCCAGGCGCAGGCGGCTTCTTCCGTCCGAGCGGAGGAGGGTTATGAGGCTCGCGCGTAAACGAAGTAGGAATCGCGGCCTCACGCTCATCGAGGTGCTCGTCTCGATGGCGATCCTCTCGATGATCGCGGTCTTGATCTATGCGGACTTCGACTCGCTCGGTCACGCCAAGAAGATGGAGACGATCCGCGGGGACCGTGCACGCCAAGCGCGCTCGGGCATGCTGAGGATCTCGCGCGAGCTCTCGGGCGCGTTCCTCTCGATGCACAACCCTGCGAACCTCGCGCTGCAAGTGCGCACGACTGCGTTCGTCGGGCAGAACTCGTCTCCCTTCGATCGGCTGGATTTTGCGTCGTTCTCGCACAAGCGCGTGGAGTCGAACGCGCACCAGTCGGACCAAGCGGAGATTGGATACTTCGCCTCGCCCGATCCGGACGTCGAGGGAAAGATGGATCTGGTGCGGCGCGAGCAGACACCGATGGACATGGATCCAAAGAAGGGTGGCGCAGTGAACGTGCTCGTGGAGGACATCGAGACCTTCGATGTCCGCTACCTGGATCCGACCACCAACCAATGGACCGAGACGTGGGACACGATGCAGCCGACTGGCCAGTTCAATCGATTGCCGCTCGAAGTTCGCATCACGCTCACGCTCAAGAACGCGCCGTCCGGCCTGGACCCCGTCTACACGACGAAGGTCATGATGCCAATGCAACAACCCCTCTCCTTCGGGATCCCGCGATGACCCCGGCACGACGAAGGCGAGTGAAGGCGAAGGCGCGCGGCAAGAAGCGAGGCGTCGCCATCATCATGGTGCTCGGCGCGCTCAGCGTGATGACCGTCATGCTCGCGGAGCTCCAGTTCGACACGAGCGCGTACGTCGCCGCAGCGACCGCGGATCGCGACAGCGTGCAGGCCGAGTACATGGCTCGCTCGGCGATCAACCTCTCGCGACTCTTGATCGCGACCGAACCCGCCATAAGAGGTTCCATCGCGCCGCTGTTCATGATGATGAAGCGCGCGCCGCCGCAGCTGCCCGTTTGGGAGTTCGCGGAGCGATTGCTCGCCGCCTTCAACGACAAAGAGGCCGCCGCGGGCTACGCGTCCACACTCGGTGTCAGCATCGAATCCGGCAAGAATCTCGGTATGCCGAACGGACGCTTCGAGCTCGAGATCGTGGACGAGGACTCCAAAATCAACGCGAACCTCGGCGCGGCGAACGACATCGCACATATCCGATTAGCGAAGGAGCTGATGGGCGTGATGGCGCCGCTCCAATACAGCTCGCTGTTCGAGCAGCGCGACGTCGCGGGACAGTTCCACGATCGGCAGACCATCTGCTCGGCCATCATCGATTGGTCCGACACCGACGAGCAGTTCTTCTCTTGCGACCTGTCCACCTCCAGCCAGGCGCCCACCGGCAACGCAGTAGAGGACGCCTACTATCAACTATTGGACAAACCCTATCGAAGGAAGAACGCGCCCTTCGACTCGATCGAAGAGCTGCACATGGTGCGCGGCATCAGCGATGACTACTGGGCCACGTTCGTGGACCCAGACCCGACCCGACCAGACAAGCGCGTCATGACGGTGTGGGGGCAGGGGGCGATCAACGTGAACAGCGCCAACGCTCAGACGCTGCTCGGTGTCGTGTGCTCGGGCGCTCCCGCGGCTGAAATATGCGTCGATCCGTCGCAAGCGAGCATGTTCTTGATGGGCGTGACGATGGCGCGCGGTATCACGATGGGCGCGCCGCTATTTGGCAATGCGCAAGAGTTCATCGCGACGATGAAGGGGCAAGGGCAACTCGGGCCGCTGCTCGC
>JANYHY010000174.1 GCA_025362165.1 Myxococcales bacterium
GCCCCACGATCTCCCGCATGCTCCGCAGTCTCAGAGAGCTCGGCTGGATCCGACGCGAGCGAAGTCCTCGCCACCCACGCGCTTGGATCATTCGCCTCACCGACGTCGGGTCCGCTCTCATGAAGTGGGCCTCCAGTGTCATCATCAAGCGCTCCTTCATGCACTTCGTTTATCAAAACTTCAACGACCGCTCCGATCCCGATCCCGAACAGCGCATCTTCGCTGCTATCCAGTGGGTCGAGCAACTCGCACGTTTCCTCGGCGATCGCGCTACATTCGAGTTCGCCTACGGCCACCCAGACGACTAGTGCGTCATGGCACGCAGGTCACACAACCACGACGCGCGAGACCGATCGCGAAGCCGAACATTTGACACAGCAGTGCGAGGAAAGTCGCTGGGAGCGACTTTGGGTTCGGGCAGCCCGAGAGACCGTCTAGTGCGCGCGGAAGCTGGCTTTCGTGTCGATCGACGAACTTGTGGCAAGCAGTGCTAGATCCCGCCGAACGCCAAGCTGCCGCCAGGTGTCCCTCTGATCACGTCCCCGAATGAACGAACCTCGGCGAGCCGCGCCGAAGACAGCGGCCCTCGCCGAACTGCGGCCGCGTTCTCCGCGAGCTCTTCGTAATTGGCAGGACCATTGAGGACGATATCGACTTTCGGATTGCCGATCGCGAATTGATAACACTCGCCCGCAGTCATCGGTCCTAGTCCCTTTGCGGGCTTGAGCAGCCGCCCCCAGCGCGTCGCCGTATAAGCGATTATCCCTGGACGACTCTCACCATCCAATGAGTCGAAGATGTCCTTCTCCGCTCCGCGGTGTGCGGCGTTGTAGCGGATCATCAGCGCGTCCAGCGTGAGCTCGTTGGCGAGCTGTCGCGCCATCGGTCGATCATGAATCGACACCGCGAGCGAGCGCGCCTTGCCAGACTCCTTCGCCTCGCGCATCGCAGGCCACGTGCCGCCAGTCACGTACCAGTGCGCTTGCACCCAGAACAAATGAAAGACATCGATGCGGTCTACACCGAACGACTTGAGCGCCTTGTCGATCGCGCCGCGAACGCCGAAGCCCGTGGGGATGTTCGCGCCCGTGGCGATCGTGATCGCGTCGCGATGGCCCGCTTTGATCAATCGCTTCACACCCTCGAACAGTCCGCTCATCCGCGGCGTCACGAAGAAGTAGCGAACGCCCAGCTCGTGGAACGCGCGCTCGGTCGCATCCGCGTCGATGCCATACGAGCCCGCGAGTCCGAGCTTCGAAGTGATGATGCCCGTGCGCCCGAGCGTGGTTTCAGGGACCGGATCGTGAGTGCTCACGAGGTGGATCATAGAGCGGCCCCGCTCGCCATTCCTATGAAGAAGAGTGAAGACTGGTTCACGGAGCGGAGCGAGAAAGCGCGACACTCGAGGGTTCGGCGGCTCGAAAGTGGCGGGAAATGTCGCTCGAAGTGGTTGGCACGCCGCGTGGATAAGGAGACACCGTGTCGTCCTCCTTCGCTCTCCCGCTCGCGCTGGTCGTCGCGCTCACAGCTGCGTGCGGAGGCTCATCCGTTCGAGTGCTCGCGCGCACCGGAGCACACGGACAGATCGCGCTCTCGGGCAGCTCCGAGCACGTGCACGAAGCCGCCGACGAGTTCCTCCGCAAGGAGTGCAAGGGCGACTACACGGTGCTTGACGAGTCACCGAACGACCAAGGCGAGTGGAAGATCAGCTACAGCTGCGACACAGGTCCTCTCCAGCAACAAGCACGTGTGACCACCGTTCGCGTATTCTGAGGGCGTGTTTCGGGCCGCTCTCGCTACGTTGCTGCTCGTCGGCACCGCACACGCGTCACCATCCACCGCGCTCGTGTTGGACGCCACGACCGGCTTCGTTCCTTTCGCCAACGATGTCCCCATCATGTTGGGCGCCGGCGTTCGCCTCGCCTCCGTGCACGAGCTGTGGGGACGCTTTGGATACTTCCCGACCGGCGACGATCGCAAATACGTATTTGGCGTACTTGGTTATCGAGCGGCGCTTCGCCCTGACCGCGTGGTGCGACCCGTCGTCGGAGGTCTCGTCGCCGCTCTGCCCACGACGTGCACACGCGACTCGCTCGGCCAACGGACGTGCGAGCAGGCGCCACTCTTCATCTTCGCCGCGACAGGTGGCGTTCGCTTCGAGCCCACGCCTTGGCTCGGATTGTCCGCGATGCTCTCGCTCGGAGTGGACAGCTATCCCAACCCGTTCGGAATGGCGGAGCTCGGCGTGAGCTTCTTCATCCCGCTCTGATCACTGCCGCAGGACGCCGCTCAAGCTGATCATGCTGTCGTTCTTCTGGCCGTCTTTGACGTAATCCTGAACTGCGCGCGCGAGCGTGGAGCTCACCATCGCGATCATGGGCAGGTGCTCACCGCCCTCGCACGTGGCCTGGCCCGCGTGGTCTTCTGCGTCCGGAACGAAGCGCTCGTCCCAACGAACAAGGCCGAACGTGCCGTCTGCGCTGATCGCCGCGTGCACCAGCGCTTTGTTCTTGGCGCGCGCGAAAGTCGACAAGATCGCGCGACTCGCCGCGTTGTCGAACGCGTCCACGATCAGATCTGCATTGGCAAGTAGCGTATCCACATTAGCGGCGGTCAAGCGGACGCCAAACGCCTCTGCCTTGCTGCCGTAGAAATTTGCCAACTGCAGCTTGAGAGCGTCTGCCTTGTTCTTGCCTATCGACTGTTTGACGAACGCTTGGCCGAGGATGTTCTTGGACTCCACACGATCGAAGTCCACAAAGACGAGCTCGACTCCCAGGTTGCGACAGCTCATCGCAGCTTGAGAGCCGAGCGCGCCTACCCCACAGAAGATGACTCGCATCATCAGCCGAACGGGACCTTCGGGCGCAAGTAGATCCGGTTACCGCCGACACGGTCGACGACGAAGTTATCGAACGCGTTCTCACCGAGCGTGGGCGCAGTGATGCCGCGCACACCGCCCGCGCGCACGACCTCGACCGCGATACGACGAACGTCCATGTCCGAGAGCGCGTAGTCGAGGTCCAACGGGTAGTCCGCCGACAAACCGCCGTACGTGATGTTCAAAACCGCCATTCGCGACCTCCTTACTTTCTAGGCTAAAATCCGCTGGCGCGACGCAAGAGCGCCGCCCACCAAGGCTCCTCTTGGGGCGTGCCGCAGGCACTCCGCCCTTCGTTGATGTCCGCCGAAGCTGGCATCAATCGGACGATCTCGTCCACTCCGTTCTGACGCACGATGATGCCACCAGGCGCGACCACTGAGAAGCGCAGCGGCCTGCCGAGCGCAGCTTCGAGGGCTTCCATCGTCGTCGTGTCTTCATGAGAGAACGCGAGCGGCCCCATCGGATGGCTGTGCGCGAGCTCTTCGATTTGATCTCTGTTGGACCAGATGGCCTCCCATCTCGCGCGTGAATCCGGCAATGAACCAGCGTTCGCTCCCACGTCGGACCAGAGGATCACATCCCCTTTGCCGATCAAGAAGAAGACCTCGATCATCTCTAGTTCCTTCTGGTGATGACCAATACGCCGAGTCGCATGGCTTCGCGGATCGCAGAAGGCAAGCTCTCGAGGGTGAGCTCCGGATCTCCGCGGTGTCCGTCTGCGTGGTCCACGAGACAAATGCCTGCGTCGATCACGTTGAGCGTCAGCGCGTGAGCTCTGCAGATGAAGCGGTTATCTGCGAATCGAAACTTCACCTCGATCTCGTCACCACCGACGTATCTGCAAGATGCCAATCGCGCACCGGCGGCTTCGAGCGCTGCCTCCGCGCGGTCTTCTGCGTTTTCGTAAGTGGGAGCGACGCGATCGCGCTCTGCGCGAAGGACCGCGCGACCGACGTCGAGCACGTGACGCCCTGCCCCGACACGCACGCGCCCCAAGTTCCTCACGCGCTCGAGCTCTTCGATGACGGCCATCACCGCCGCCCGACCTCGCTCCGCGATCTCCATCGCGTGTGGTCGCACCTCCTCAGGCGAGATCTGCACGCGCTCTTTCTTGGCGACTTTGCTCGCCACCGCGAACGCGAAGGCCGCGCGCAGCGACGCGCCGATGCCTCTTTCCAGGGCGATCGAGCGATCCTCTTCGAGCGCTGCGCGTGCCGCTGTCTCGGCGTCTTGATCGAAATCGAGATCGCCGAAGATCTCCTCACCACCAAACGTCACGTACGCGACGCACGGCGAGAGCGGCGTCTGCTCTTCCTCCGGCATCAGCTCCAACGCTGTCGCCGAGCCATCCGTGCGGAACAGCCACTCGCCGACGAGGTGACCGCGCAGCTTGCTCATCCCTGCGTACTCGGGAGCGTCTGCTTGCTCCCCAGCTGTTGCGTTGCGACCTTCGATCTCGAACTTCCAAAACCCAGGGCCGGCAGGGCGGGTAGACAACCGCAGCGCGCGATCTTTCGCGAAGACACGCGACCCTCCCAACCACGGGAGGATCGCCCGCTCCTTCTTGTTCAAGAATCGCCGATAATCGACCATTGACTTGTCGTCTACTCCAAGCTGGCTCTTGCGAGCCACTTGGACAGAACCTTCTCCATTGAACGTGCCTTTGGCACGATCAATTAGGCCTTCAAGAGCTCCGTCTTCATCACCTTCTCGACCCACGCCGTGGTGCGCGAGGTTCCGGTCGCGATCGGCGCCTCCATCAAGGCCGCGAGCACGCGTGGCACCTGGTAGGGATCGTCGAACTGATCGATGTTCACGACGCTGTACGGCAATCCCATCTCCGCCGCGCAGCCCTGCACGGACATTCCGCGCGTGACCGCGACGCTGAGCAACACCGCCATCGCGGACGGGGCATAGCCGCACGCGGCGAACGCCTTGGCAAATTGAGCGCCGGTCTCGCCCGCTTCGTCGCCCACGACGAAGACGATGAGCTTGGCGCCCGCAGGCACGCGAACGCCGGATGCGTGGATGGCGTTGACGCCAGCCGAGTGCATCGTTCCGCCTTCTGCCCTGATCCCCGCGAGCATGTGCGTGATCCCAGCGCGCGTCGCGGCCTTGGGACGCAGCACTGTGCCCATCGTGTCGAACGACGCGATGTGCACGCGCTCGGCCGGGAAGCCGGCCAAGATCTTCGATAGAGCCTCCTTCGATTGCTCGATTGCTCCCTGCATGGAACCGCTTTTGTCGATCAAGAAGAAGACGTGGACCTCTGCCTCTTTGGTCGCCTCTTTGATCGCTTTGCGTGCCGCTGCGTCTGAGGCGTCCTCCAGCTTGTCGCGGAGCTCCTTGCTGCGCACGTTCTTGGCGATGTTGAGGCCGCGCTGATCCTCGGAGCTCGCGATCGCCTTCTCCCAGCGCTCTCGAACCTCCGCATCGGCCATCAGGCCCAGCTCCTCGAGCGTGGGCGTGAGCATGCGCAGGTCCTTGTCTGACAGACTAGGCAACAGCGCAGCCATGATCGCGGGAGTCAACCCCATGCCCTTGGGCAAACGGCCAACCGCCTCCTTGTAAGAGAGCTTCTTGCCTTCGATCCATTCGCAGATCTCGGCCTCGCTCAATCCATCAAAGCGCTCGCTCTTCTCGAGGACGAGATCTTTCAAACCGACCTCGCGGTGACCACCCTTGGCCTGCTTCTGCTTCCAACCGAGGATCTCGAAGAAGCGCTGAGACTCGGGCTTGTAGCCTGCCTTGCGCGCGAGCTTCTTGATCGTCTCTTTGTATCCGGCCTTGACCAGGCCCTCGAGCATCGCGGGGTTCTTCTCGCGGAGCTTGAGCCACTTGGTCGCCGCGCGCTTCCAACGGCCGAGCGGCGCCTTCTTCGAGGACGCGTCTGCGAAGCCTGCCATGCGGTTGAGATCGGAGATCTCCTTGCTCTCGAGCAGCTCCGCGACGCGCAGCACTCCTTTTGGCGTGAGCATGCGCGGCGACTTCTTCGCGTAGTGGAGGATCATCGCCTCACCGATCGCGCGGTAGTCGTCGTCGTAGAAGCCGACCGCCTTCTTGCCCGTGGCCTTGTCGTCGTCATCGAAGACGGGTTGACCCGAGCGCTGCTGCACGAGCATCAACGCCGCAGCGGCGACCTTGAGATCGCGCCAGTCCGTCTCCTTGAGCGCGTAGCTCGCGAAGTGCGCCATGAGATCGACGTTGAGCGAATAGATCTCGATCAACTTCGAATAGAGCGTCTCTGCAGCGGGCACGAAGAGGCCAGGCTTGACTGGTTTTCCACCCTTCACCTTCTTGGCGTTCTTCGCGGGCGTCCACTTGCCGCCGACGTCGATGCCGGGGCGGTTGTGCCAGAGGTGCGCGCTCGAGTTGAGCACGAGGTCGAGTAACTTTTCTGCCGGCCCCAGCTGGGCTTCAGGGAGTAAGGGCTTGTTCGCCATGGACGTCTCCGTTGGATCGCAAGTGCGATGGTACACGAGACGTCATGGCGAACAGCACCTGACGAAGTGGGCTGATTTCCGCTGCCGCGAGCGATTGGCTACTTGGCGATTCGATCGAGGAGCTGGGCGAGAGTAACTTTGCCTTTGATGTGTTCTTGATTGGGTTCGAAGGCGAGGAGGCCCTTCGCGATGCCGGAGTTCATCTCGACGAAGAGGAGATCCTCGGTGGCTGCGCGGCGTAGTCGCTGATGTGGCTCGGCTAGGCCAGAGATTGAGACTGGCGAAGCCAATCCACCTAGCTGTTGCTGTTCGCCGCAGGCGACGGCAAGGTTAGCCCTTCGCCTTGTTCTGTAGGAACTTGGCGAGACCCGCAGTCGTGCTCACGAGGTTCGGTTGGATCTTGTTGATCAGCATCTCCTCTACGGTCTTGCCGATCTTGTTGGAGAGGAAGCCAGGGACGCCCGGGATCTTTTTTCCGTCGATCGTCAGCGTGCCGCGAATCTCGAGGACCGTCGTGTTGGGATCCTTCTCGAGGAAGCGGTTGTTTCCGTGACAGTCGACTGCCTCGCTGAAGGCGTGTGTCCTGATGACCCACGCGCACGTGAAGTCGCTCTCGTCCCAGGTCGCGATGTCATCCCAAGAGAGCATCTTCTCGCTGACGAAGGCGCGAGCCGCAGCGGGAATGTCCCCTCCGCCCTTCCACACGTTGACGAAGGAGACCTTGCTGTCTTTGGCTTCCCTGCTCTTGATCTCGATGCTGCGCACGTTCGGCAAATACGGGAGCAGCTCGAGGATGTCGTCGCGATAGGCGGCGAAGACGACTGCGCGCGGGAACGGGATCGTGGCGTCTGCTCGGAGCTCCATGGCTCGCCCTATACCGCGCCCGTTCGCTCTAGAAAACGATAGTCTGGACTCATGCGAGCACAGGTCGGGGCGGGGGCTTGGCGAATCATCATCGGCGACGAGCCACATCATGGACTCGACGAGAGCCGAATCGCGGTCGATCGCTTGGGAGACGACGAGGAGCGTGAACCCTTCTTCGTGTTGGTCTCGGCAGCCGCGCGCGCGCCGACCTTACTCGTGGTCGGTCGTGTTCGAGAGTCCTTCTCGCCGGGCGTGCACCTCGTCCCGGAGACCTCGACGCTCTTCGTTGGGTGCGCCGAGAGCTTGGCAATCTACGATCTAGAGAAGGCCACGCGCACGCACCTCGATCTCACACCCTACGCGTTCACCTCGTGGAACCGCCACGGTGATGTCGTCATCATGAGCGGCGAGCTCGAGATCGCCGGGTACGATCTCCGCGGAGAGCGCCTATGGGCCGCGACGATCGAGCCGCCGTGGGACTATGGCGTCCAAGGCGACGCGATGTTCACGATCGCGATGGGACACAAGACCGAGTTCTCTCTCCGAGAAGGACCCAAAGCTCCCCTCGTCGCCCGCTAACCCTTTCGGTTAGAGGGACGTGTTCAGCGGATCGTACTTGTTTCCACCTTTGTGGAATGGGTTGCCCTGCTTGATCGGAGGAGGCGAGCCCACGCCGCGCTTCGATGCAGCCGCGGCCTTCTTCTTTTGTTGCTCGGCCTCACGCGCCTTGTCGAGCTCGAGCAGCGCGCGCTTCTTGTCGTCCGACAGCGTGGGCGCTTTGTCCTGCTCCGTTTGAGCGGCGGGCTTGAGCGCAGCGTTGAGGTCGGCGACGACCGGCGGCGGCGCGTTCGCAGCTGCGACCTTCTCCTTGTCGAGCGCTGAGCCGATACTCACCAACCCGACAGCGGCAAAAACAAGGGCTGCGGCGAGGCCCAAGTACACGTTGCGCTTGCTCGGGCGGAGCTGGCTTGGATCGAGATCGAGGTCCGTCGTGTCCATCGCCATCGGCGCCGTGCTGTTCACCGCGACCGGAATAGGTGCTGGCGCGTCGTCCAGGCCCGCGGCTTGCGCGAGCGTGATCCACTCCTCCGTGCCGTCACGCCGAACGAGACTCTGCTCGTCGATCAGACCTGCTTGGAAGGCGTCGTCGAGCTGATCAAGACTCCCAGACCGCGCGTCACCGTTGCCGAGCTTCACGTGCCAAATCTCGCTGCTCATGGAAACCTCCGCGATAGGGGAGGAACTGTCTCGTCTCCTAGAGGCGCGCGCAACGAAAGAAATCTAAAAATGCCCGTCTGGCCCGTGACGCTGCACGCGTCCGCCGACAGCAAAGTCCGAGTGCGTCAGCGTCACCGCGCCACCGTTAATTAAAGGACAATCCCGCAGAGACCGAGGTCTTGCGGGATCGGAGAGCGCGCCATGAGGGGGCACGCGCTCTGAAAACGACCTTTGGTGTTTAAAGAGTAAAATCCCGCAGAGCCGTTTGGGTTCATCTGCGAGAAGTTACAGGTAGGCGGCGATTGCACTTCGCTGCCTTGAATTAATCCTCACGCCCGAGTGAGAAAGCCGGGTTTTGTTATCACCTAACAGGGTGGTGCCTTTACCGTTTGGCTACATCCGCATGCGTTAGGCCAATGAGGCCAGTGCGGATGGTTGGAGTCGAACCAACATATTCGATTGCTTGTATGGCCTTGTCGAGTGGGCGTGAGAGAACTTTGTGCGGCTCTGTTTGCCGCTGAAAAAAGAGAGAACGATGAACGTCCGAGTGAGCAATCCTTGGTCGTCGGCTTTCGGCCTCGGACCGGTGTCTCTTTACAGGAGGTTTGCTTGTAAGGGCTGTTCGGTTGGACGTGATCGTCTCGAAACTTTGTAACTCGATCTCGAGTGCGTTTGAGCGCGCTCCGAGTTTGATGACCCGACGGACGCGAGCTTGCTCTCTGCCTGACAACGAAATCGCGCATCCGCCGAAGGCGGCATCAATGGAGGATCATCTTGCCGTCGGGGCCGTAGCAAGATCCGTTGGTGCATGGTGCGACGACGCATGGCGCGACGACGCACTGGCTTCCCCTTGGGCACTGGCTCGACATCGAGCACGAGATCGCGGATCCAGAAGCGGGCGTCGTCACAAGCGCTGCGGTCGTCGCTACGGGTGTCGGCGGAGGTGGAGAAGAGCCTGGCGCTGCAGTCGTCGCGATGGGCGTCGGAGTAGTAGACGTAGGCTCGCTCTTGTCCCCACGGCAGCCAAAGAGCACGACCCACAGGACCAAGATGCGCTTCATTTGCGCGACAATAGCAGAGCGCAAAACCTCATGGACGAACGGCTGCTCGTGGCGCATCTGCACGGCAGGTCGAGCTCCGGCCTGACAAACGAAATCGCGTTGCGCTCATGTGATAGCTTCGCCCACGTCCATCAGGAGAGTGCCATGCGCGTCGATCATGAGAAGCTCAACGTCGTACTTGCGTCCTTAGCGGTGACGGGCGCGTTGCTCGGCTGCAAGATGTTCAAGAGCGACGACCCTGCCGCGAGCGACGCTGGCGCTGCCGCGACGACGACCTCAGCGACCGTCGCAGTGAAAGACTGCACGGTCGACGCGCCGTTCTCGATCGACAAAGGTGCTCGCTTGGACACCGGCCTCACGATCGTGCAGATGCCTGACGGCCGCCTGGCGATCGGCTACGCCACCGGCGAGGGCAAGCCCAAGGTCGCCATGATCGACGACAGCGGCGCGAGCTCGCTGGTCGAGGTCGCCGCTCAACACTTCCTCGTCAACGAGAAGGTCAGGGACAAGTCCGTGACCAAGCGCACCGTGATGCGAGTCACGCCGATCGGCATGAAGGGCCTGCTGATGCGCGTGGGCATCGACGCGCTCGACACGACCGACATGGGCGGCCCGCGGTATCGGTATTTGCGCTGCGGACAAGCAGACGGTGATCCGATCATCGTCGACGACGGGCCGAGCTACTACGACGGTGAGTTCAACCCACCTCCGGTCGACATGACACAAGAGGGCGCTCAAGAGATGCGCGACTGCCGCACGTTCTCCAACGGCACGGAGACGTGGGTGCTCGCGAGCAACATGTACCCGAACAACGAGGACGGCACCTACGCGGCCGGTTGGGTCATCGACGAGAAGCCCGGCAAAGAGCACGTCGAAGATCCGACGATCGATTTTACCGAGGTGAAGGCGCCCGCAGACAAGAGCGCGCCGAAGCCCGTGTTGTACGAGGTGCCTGTGAGCCTGCGCGTTCCCGGAGGCGACTTCATCATGGCGTCGCGCATCGCAGGCAAGCTCGTCATCGCCAAGCGCAAGAAGGATCTCGAGCCGGACGGCGACGCCGTGAAGCTCACGTTCGGCGCGCCGATCGGCATGGCTACGATGACCATCGTCGACACGAACATCGCGTTGCTCGTCCCCTCACTCGGCAAGACCGAGGTCCTCGGCGCGACATGGCCCGCAGACCAGGCGGCGGTGAAGCCGACGACGGTGACCATCGACGATCCCAACCCGCCCGCTGACGGTGATCGTACGAGCCTCTCGGCCGCGACGACTCCCTCCGGCGACGTCTTGCTCGGCTTCGTGGATGGCAAGGGCACGACGCACAAAGCGCGACTCACCGTGCTCACACATGATCTCAAATCGAAGAAGCCGGTCTTCGACGTCAGCGCAGACAACGCGTCCGAGCTGCGCGTTTCGACGCTGAAAGACGGCCGATTCTTCGTCACGTACCTCAAGGTCGACAGCGGCGTCGGTGAGGTCATGGGCGCTATCGCGCAATGCAAACCCTGACGCAAACCCTGACGCGGCTCAGCGATACGAGACAGTGAAGTCGTCGTCTTGCACGCTGCAGAACAGCTTCTGATCCTTCTTGAGCTTTGCCCACTCGGCGCCGACCTCTCGCGCGCCGGTCAAGAAGACGCGCCCGAGGTGCATGCCGTCGCGAGGGAGCGGCGAGTACTTCACGAAGAAGCAATCGTCTCGCTTCAGATAGGTCTCTAGGACTTCAATCAAGTAGGCGCTATCCGTCGCGACGAGACAGAGCTTCTTCTGGCAATAGAAGCCCGCGCCGAACGCTAGGCCGTTCGCGCAGACAAAGCCGTTCTCTTCGTAGAAGGTCGTCATCGGACGATGATACAGTCGCGCGCATGCCCAACCCCACCGCCACGTGCGAGACGTCGCTCGGCACCTTCGAGGTCGAGCTGTTCAAAGATCTAATGCCCCTCACAGCGGGCAACTTCATCACGCTCGCCAAGAGCGGCTTTTATGATGGGTTGCACTTTCACCGCGTGATCAAGGGCTTCATGGCGCAGTTCGGATGTCCTCACTCCAAGGATCCGAAGTCGCCCAAGGCCGGCACCGGCGACGGTCCCGACGGCACCATCAAAGACGAGCACACCGCCAAGATCTCCAACGAGCCGGGCACGCTCTCCATGGCGAACGTCGGCGATCCCAATTCGGGCAGCTGCCAGTTCTTCATCAACACCAAGCACAACAGCTATCTCGATTGGTTCACGCCCGGCGCGTCCAAGCACCCTGTGTTCGCCAAAGTCATCAAAGGCATGGACGTCATCAGCAAGATCGAGAGCACGGCCACCGACGGCGACGATCGCCCGAAGACCCCCGTGAAGATGATCAAGATCACCGTGCACGAGGCCTAAACAAGGCTGATCACGCGCTGCTCGCGATACTCTTGGGGCTCCTCCCTGCCGTGGAATGCGCACGTCCTCGGTCGCTGCTCGCGATACTTGGTTGTTCTC
>JANYHY010000229.1 GCA_025362165.1 Myxococcales bacterium
GATCTACCGACAGAACTCGCAGAACATCGGGCTGCTCACGAGCACGGATTTCGGCCTGATCGAGCGCATCGAGCGCGGCGAAGACATCCCGATCACCGAGTTCACCAAGGGGCTCGATCCGATCAGCGCATCGATCGTCGAGCACGGCGGGCTGTTCGCGTACAACAAGGCGCGCGTCGCCGGCAAGGTCGCGCCCCCGCACGTGGAGACCGCCGCGCGACCCATGACGTTGTGCGAGAAGATCTTGTCCGCGCATGTCATCACCGACGCGACGAGCGGCAAGGTCGGCGTGCCCGCTGTGAAGCCTGGCGACGCCTTCTTCGCGCGCACGGACGTTCGCTTCAGTCACGAGTACGTGACGCCCATGGCAGACGCGCTGTTCCGCGCGGAGATGGGCAAGGACGCGAGCGTCACTGAGCCCGAGAGCATCTTCGCGTTCCGCGATCACCTCACGTTCCTCGATCTCGTGATGCCCAAGGCACACCGCGACATGGGGCTCGATGTGCAGGCCGCGTCACTCGCCACAGTGCAAGACGAGTTCAGCAAGCGTCACGGCATCAAGCTCTACGGAGAGGTGCACCGCGACGGCGCGCTCGTGGGCAGCGAGGCCATCTGCCACAACAAAGTGATCGAGGAGCTCGCGCTCCCTGGACAGCTCGTGCTCGGTACGGACAGTCACACGTGCATGGCCGGCGCGCTCGGCTGCATCGCGTTCGGCGTCGGCTCCACCGACATGGCCAACGCGTGGTTCACCAAGGACGTGCGCGTCAGCGTCCCAGAATCAGCCAGATTCGTGCTCACCGGCAAGCTGCGCGCGGGCGTGTGCGCCAAAGACGTGATGCTCCACATCTTGAGCCAGCCGTTCTTCAAGACGGGCCAAGGCATCGGCAAGGTGATGGAGTTCGTCGGCGACGGCATCGCGCACATGGGGCTCGACGAGCGCGCGACACTCACCAACATGGCGGTCGAAGCGGGCGGCTTCACAGGGATCATCGAGGCAGACGACGTCGTCGTGGACTACCTCGTCAAGCAGCGCGGCCTCGACCCGGCCGCAGTGCGCGCGCGCATCGTCAAGGCGGATCCCGGCGCGGAGTACTGCGCGAACTTCGAGATCGATCTCGGCGCGATCGTCCCGATGGTGGCGACTCCGGGTGATCCGCGTAACGGCGTCGCCCTCACCGACCTCAAATCCGACGTGAAGATCGACATCGCGTACGGCGGCTCCTGCACAGGCGGCAAGAAGGCCGACATGGACATGTACGCGAGCGTGCTGCAGACCGCGCTCGACAAAGGCAAGCGCGTCGCGCCCGGCGTGAAGCTCTACATCCAGTTCGGCTCGCAAGACATCCGCCGCTACGCGGAGTCCAAGGGCTACCTCCAAGTGTTCGAGCGCGCAGGCGCCGAGATGGTGGACCCCTCATGCGGCGCGTGCATCAAGGCCGGACCCGGCGTGAGCGACTCTCCCGAACAAGTGACGGTGAGCGCGATCAACCGCAATTTCCCCGGGCGTAGCGGGCCCGGCAAGGTCTACCTCGCGAGCCCGCTCGTGGTCGCGGCGAGCGCGATCGCAGGCCGCATCGCGCTCCCGGACGAGCTCTGATATCGAGAGACGAGATGCCTACAGCGATATCGCCCAATTGCTTTGCGCTCCTCGACTACGTGCTGCTCTCTGCCGATGACGAGGTGCTCGACGACAGCGCCGCAGAAGGCGGCAAGCCGATCAAGTACGTGCATGGCTACGCCATGTTGGTCCCAGGCCTCGAGTCGCGCTTGGTCGGTCTCACCGCGGGCGAAGAGAAAGAGATCCTGGTGCCCGCCGTGGAGGCCTACGGAGAGCATGATGACGAGCTGGTCTACGAGCTGGGTCGCGACGAGGTCCAAGGCGAGCTCGACGAGGGCGACGAGATCGTCTTGGAGGACGAAGCGGGCGATCAGGCTTCGGTGTTCGTCGTCGAGCTGACGAAGGACACGGTCGTCGTGGACGGCAATCATCCGCTCGCCGGGATTGACCTACGCTATCGCGTGAAAATCCGCGAGGTGCGCGAGGCGACGACCGACGAGCTCGCGCGCGCGGCCGCTAGCCTGGAGAGCGTAGAACCTCACGTGCACGGGCCCGAGTGCGCGCATGACGTACCCACGGCGCCGCTCTTCACGCTCGGCAAGAAGCCGCCCGAGGGCCCCCCTTCTTGATGCGTCCCCGCTCATACCGCTCTCGTCCCTTCCGAGGAGGATGACAGCAAGTGGAGCGCGCGTGCTCGGCGGAGAGTAGACTCATCGCGTGCTTGATGACCTGTATTACAAGCGTGAGAGAGCGCGCGAGGCTGCGGCTCGGGGTGACTTCGACGAGGCAGCCAACCAGCTCTTCCAGGCCGCGCTCCAGACGCACATCGCGGAGAACGACTATGTCGCGATCTTGCGGCCTCTCGAGGACGTGCTCGTTCGTCGTGGAGACGCTCGGTCGGCGCTGACGGTCAATTGGTACTCGGCGTTCAGCGACAAGGACGGCTGGAAGCGCGCGTACGCGAAGTTGAAGAGTGTACCTCCAGTCGATCGCGCGCGCACCGCAGCGGCGATGGGTGACATGGTGACGGCGGCGCGCGAGATGGAAGAGGCGGGGCTCGTCGCGGCGGCAGCGATCTACAAAGAGAAGGCGAACGACTGGAACGGCGCGCGCGCCCTGTGGTCGCGCTTGACGCAAGTCACCAGCACCGGCGCGGACTCGTACAACGCGGGCCTCGTGCAGTTCAACCTGTCGCGTTGCGCGCACAAGTGCGAAGACGCGCGCCAAGCGCGTGACGCGATCGTCGCCTCCGTGCGCTTGCTAGAGGAGGCGGCCGACCACTTCGAGAGCGTCGGGCAGCGAGAGCGGGCCTTCGATTGCTTCCAAGTGCTCGTGCAGATCGGTCGCGAGGGCGGCATGTTCGAGAACGTCCTCGAGGGCTTCGTGAACTGCATCCGAATCTTGCGTGAGGATCACCTGAAGTACTTCGCGCTCCAGTACTACGAGGACGCGCTCACCGCGTCGCGCGAGAAGGAGGAGCTCAGCGCGGCTGCGACGCTCGCGCGCGAATCGAGCGAGTACTCGCGCGCGCTCGGGATGGCCTCAGCGTCGGCGCACTACACCATGTTGCAAGCAGACCTCTGGCGCGAGGTCGCCCGTCAGCACATCGACCGCGGCGCTCCGCCGGAGATCGCGGAGAACGCGGTGCTCGCGGCGATCCTCGCGTCCGGTGAGGTCGGGCAGTTCGCGCGCGTGGGCAAGCTCTACGAGGAGCTGAGCCAGATGGACCTGGAGCCCGCGCGCAAGAAGCACTACCTGCGCGCGAGCAAGCGCTACGACGGCGTGCGCGACGAGCCCATCGACGCCTCTCCGCTGCCGAGTCACCTCAAGCAAGACAACCAGTTCCCCGATGTGTGGCACGTGGACGTGCTCGAGTGGGAGCAGCAAGGCTCTGCAGCGGAGGCGTGCGCAGACGTGCTGCTGGACAAGCGTTGGCCCGATCTCGTTCGTCGCAAGGCAATGCTCGCGCGCGTGACGGCGTTCGCCGTGGAGACGCGACCCGATGACGGCACCGCGCCGATGACGACCGCGCGAACGCGCTTGGCAGAACAGCTCGCGCAGCTGCAGCTCTACACGGTGCTCTCTCCACTGGAGAAGCTGTTCCAACGACCGGAGCGCGCCGTGAAGGTCGCGGTGCTCGCGTCGATGCAGACTCTGTTCTTCAAGCGGAGCTTCATCACGGTTCGACAAGGTCTGCGCGATCCGGACTCGGCGGTGGTCGATCAAGCAGCGAAGGCCGTCGAGCAGCTGACGTTTCCACACGCGTTCGATCCGTTGTCTCGCATCGTGCGCGAGCATCAGTTGGCGAACGTGCGCGGCGCGGCCATTCGGGCCCTCGCTCGCATCGACACGGTGGAGGCCGCAGAGTTCTTGCTCGGCGTCCTCGAGCACGGCGCGCCTGCAGACCGCGCGGCGGCCATCGAGGGCATCAAGCGCTCACGTGGTCGGCAGTTCGTGGAGCTCGCGCGCGCGACGATGAACGGGTCCACTCCGGAGACTCAGGTGGTGCTTCGCGATGTGCTGCGGTCCCGCGGGATTGCTGCTTGAACCGGTCTGCCCTCCGAACGTTTGGAGGTTCAAGGGCCGAGGGTGGCCAACAGTGAGTTGAGGATCTCTGCCTGCTCGGCGATGGCGTGGTCTCCCGTGTCGCGCGCGAGCAGAGTCATCGATTGCGCGTGCATGCGGGCGACCACACGAATTCCGCCGGCGCGCTTCACGTCATCGCCGACGAACGCGGCGTCGAGTCTTTTGAGGGTCGCGAGGGCTGACGCGTAGGCGATCACGTCGCCGTTGCGCGAGTTCGCGATGCGCTCGATGTCGTCGTCGTAGGTGCACGGCACCTCGGCGTAGAAGGTTCGCTCTTGTCCGCCGGTTGCGTCGGTCGCGTGCGCGGTGACCTCGAACGTGAACTTGTGACCTGCGATGTACGGCGGCACGGTGATGCGGATGACCTCGGTGCGCGCCTCTCCCGCGCGGACGTCGCCGAGCCAGAGATCGCCCGAGTTCGGATGCCAGATCACTCCGCCACCGGACGACTCGAGCACGTGAGATGGCGCAGGATTGCCGGCGAACGCGACGCGCGTGTCGTTGAACATCACGATGCCTGCTGCGGGGACGGCGTCGCGCACCATCGCGACGCGCGGCGGGAGTGTGTCCGCAGACCGCGCCACTCCACCAGCGGTCGCGAGTGACGCGACGAGCATTGGATCGACGCCGACATCCGAAGGCACCGCGCTCACGATCACGCCAGACACCCCGAGCGCTTCGATCTCGTGCATCGCGGCTGCGTCTGGAGCGACGCGACCGTCCGTGAGGATCAACAAGCGTCGCGCTTCTTCGCTTGGGCTCGCAGCACCAAGCATCAATTGGGCTGATTTTAGGGCTCCGGCGAGATCGCGCGACGCGTGCGAGCCTTCGCGTTCGCGCTTCTCGATCGCGGCGCTCGCGAGCGACTTGTGATTTCCCGGCAACATCGGAACGACGAGCTTGGCCTCCGTCGCGTCCACCACTCCGAAGTGATCGTAGGCGCCGAGCTGCGAGAGCGCGATGTCGCCGAGCACGAGCGTGTCTCGGCCGGCGCCGTCCAACACCACGACGATACGCTCGCCGAGCCGCGCGGTGCCTTGCGCCGCGGGTGCGATGATGTCCACGCGCACGAGCACTTCGCCGCCCCATGAAGGCACGCGTGTGTCGCTCGGACGAAGCGCGAAGGCGAGACCGTTCGTCGCGACCACTGTAGGGCGGCTCGTCTCGGTGAAGCGGCCGCTGCGGGGCAGAATGAACCCGACCGGTGCACGCCAAGGCTCGCTGGTCGAATGTCGGACAATTCGTGACGGCACGTCGTCGCGATCGCGAAACACGATCCCATTCTCCGTGACGATGGTCGCGCCGCGCGCGCCTTGCTCGGGAAAGACAACGGTTCCGTCGCGCCCGAGGTAGGGCATCTCACAAGCGCACATCAACGCCAGGGGCGCGAGCGCACATGCGAGTCGACGAAACGGTCCCATCCAACGAGTTCTACGTTGCAGAACGCGCTCCATGTTCCCCGGCGATCAGCCCAACGTGCGAAGCGCCTCTTCGCAGTCGTCCGCGACGAGCATGTGACCGGCGGAACGCGCCATGTCGCGCAGCGCCTCGATCTCCTTCTTCGCCTTCTCCTTGTCGCCGCCGCGCTTGATCGCGAGCTGCGCGAGGAAGTAGCGGCCGCTGATGACGTCCCACATGAACTCGTTCGCCTCTGCGTATCGCACACCCGCAGCGAGCAGCTTGGCCGCTTCGTCGTCGCCCTTCAGCCCGGCGAGGTACGCGAGGAGCATTCGGTTGTGGCTCGACAAGCGCTCGAACCCGAACTCGTCGCAGAGAGCGAGTGATTGTTGCAACGCACCGTACGCACGCGCGTGGTCGTCGAGGCGAATGAGCACGTCGCCGACGTTGTGGAGGTTGACGCCGACCTCGTACGTGAGGCCGACCGCGCGCGCCATGTCGACGGCCTTCTCACTTTCGATCGCGGCGCGCTGAAAGTCTCGAGTGAAGTAATAGACGAGCCCGCGGAGCTTCTGGCGCTCGCACTGCGCTGCGGTGTCATCTGGCAAGAGTCGCTCGGCGCTCTCGAGGGCAGCGAGCGACGAGGCGCGATCGCCGACGGCCGCGTGCGCTTGCGTGAGGTTGACGAGGATCTTGTGCTCTTCCTGCTTGTCGCCCTCTTTGGTGGCGAGCGTCTGCATGCGCAAGAGCAGCTTGAGCGACTGCGCGAACTCACCGCGACGCCCGGCCATCTCGGCGGCAGACACGAGGACGAGCTTCATCATGTCGTCGTTGCCCGCCGCGATCTTCTCTGCGTCGGCGAGGTAAGGCGTGGCGACGTCGAACTTGTGCATCGCGACGAAGATGCGGCACGCGTTGACGCGGGCTCGAACACGAGAGGGTACGTCGCTGGTCTGGTCCAGGCGGGCGATTACGCGGTCGCACATCTGGCCTGCCTCTGGCGCAGCGCGCACCAAGCGCACGGCGCTCGCGAGATCGTGGAGCCAAGCCCCGAGCTCTTCCGGCGTCCTCCGGTTGGTGTCGCACAGCTCGATCGCGCGAGAGAGGTCTCGCACCGCAGACTCGAGCTGTCGCGCCTCCAGCCGGCGCTCGCCGCTCTTGCCGAAGTAGGTCGCGGCGCGTTCGCGATCGCCGGACTCGTAGAAGTGCGTGGCGATGCGCGACGCCTGCTCCCAAGCACGCTCGCCGAGCGACTGCTCGAGCGCGGTGCCGGCCGCGGCGTGTAGCTCGCGCGTGGCCTCGTGCGGGAGCGCGTCTACCACCACCTCGCGCACGATCGGCGACGGGAACCGAAGCTCTGACGGTCCGGTGCGCACGAGGAGCTCCGCCTTGATCAAGGCGTCGATCGATTTCTCGAGTGGCGCGACTTGCTGGCTCAACATCGTCGCGAGCACAGAGGTGACGATGGGCTCGCCCATGACGGCTGCCGCCTGCAGCGATGCGCGATCCGGCGCGGAGAGGCGAGCCACGCGCGATGCCACGAGCCCGCGCAGCGTCTTCGGCAACGCCAGCTCTTGCCCGACCAAGCGCATGGAGACGACCTTGCGCTCTCCCACCGTGACGGCGTTCGCGTCTACCAGGCCTTTGATCACTTCCTCGATGAACAGAGGGTGCCCGCCTGCGCGATCACCGACGAAGCGCACGAGCTCTTCGGGGACGGTGTCCGTGCCGAGGCGATAGGCGATGAGGCGCGCGACGTCTTCTGCCTTGAGGTCCGCGAGATCGAGGCCAAGGTGTCCCTCGATCTTCTCGAGCGTGTGCGAGAAGCCTTCGCGCGCGGTGAACGCGAAGACCACGCGAGCGCTCTTCAGCTTGCCGAGCGCGTGCTCGAGGATGGAGAAGCTGTCCTCGTCCATGCAGTGCGCAGAGTCCCACGCGAACGTGTGCGGCTTGTCCTCGCAGAGGCTCGCCACCATGCGCGTGAACGCCGTGCGGAGAGCGGTCTTCGCGTTGATCGATGACGAAGTTGGTGCGTTGGCGCCGAGCGCTGTGAGGACCGCGTTGACCTCATCGTCGTGGAGTCCTAGCGCGCGAAGGCGTGGCAGCACGGTCATGACGCGCTCGTGCGTGTCGCCGTCTACGGTGCCGCACAATATCTGCAGCATGCACACGAGCCCGGAGAGCGGGATCTCCCGGCCGCGCGGCGGGCATGTCGCGATGTACCAGCCCACGTTGTAGCCGCCCTTGATGAGCCTTCGCTCGACCTCGTAGAGCAGGCGCGTCTTGCCGACGCCGTGCGCGCCGCGGACCGTGATCGCACGGGCCGCACGGCGCGTCGCGGACGCGAGCAGCTCACCGATGCGACGCAGCTCTTCTTTGCGCCCGACGAACCTGCCGAACGTCTCGGAGGGGCCGCGGA
>JANYHY010000317.1 GCA_025362165.1 Myxococcales bacterium
GTTGAACCCATTGACGAATAGTACGACCGTCCTATACTCCTGGCATGACGAAGGGACAGGACACGCACGCGTCGCTCGTGGACGCCGCGATCTCGTTCGCGAGCGAGGAGGGGCTCGCCGGGATCACGATCGGCAAGCTGGCTGAGAAGGTCGGCATGTCCAAGAGCGGCCTGTTCGCTCACTTCTCATCGAAAGAGAACCTTCAGGTCGAGGTGCTCAAGGGAGCGATTGATCGCTTCGTCGTCAGAGTCGTGAGCCCGGCTCTCAAGGCACCTCGAGGCGAGCCGCGCATCACCGCGCTGTTCGAGCGCTGGCTCGCGTGGAGAGACATGCTCCCAGGCGGCTGTATTTTCGCGGTGGCGTCGGTAGAGTTGGATGACAAGCCTGGCGCGGCACGCGATCTGTTGGTCGCCTCTCAGCGGGACTGGATGGAGACCATCGCCACCGCGGCGCGCATCGCCAAGAAGGAAGGTCACTTCAAGAGAGACCTGGACGTGGACCAGTTCGCCCACGAGTTCTATTGCCTGGGCCTAGGCCAATTCCACGTCTCGCGCCTGCTGCGCGATCCCAAGGGCGACCAACGCGCGCGCACTGCGTTCGACCGGCTCATTCGCGACGCCCGCCGCCACACCTCTTCCTAGAAAACGAAAGGCTCCCATCATGGCACTTCAAGCTAGAACGAGCTCTCATAATAGCACGAACGTTCGCTCTTTTTCTTGGCCCATACGAGCGATGAAGGCCGGCTTGAAGGCGCTCGAGGCGACGTCGCCTGCGCTCGCGGCGCAGGTCGGCGTGGAGCTGATGTTTCATACGACGCGGCACCTTCCCCGCTCGTCGAGCGGGAGCTCCTGTCGCGCGGCTCCAGGCGATCGTGGCGCACTCCATGGGAGGCGCCGCCGTCACGTTCGCGATGAGCCGACACACGCGCGAGCCGAGCCCGGAGCACGAGCGTGCGCTCCGGACGCCGCTCCCCGTTCGTCGCTTCGCGTTCGTCGCGCCGCCGATCGACGTGCGTGACTTCGTGCGCGGGTTCTCGCGGTTGAGCGGCATCGGCCCCGAGACACAGCTGGAGCTCACCCGGCGCATCGAGTCGAGGTTCTCGCTGCGCCTCGAAGATTTGCACGCACCGACGCTCGCGCGCGAGCTGGAGGCACCGCTCTTGATCGTTCATGACGAGGGCGATCGTGAGGTGCCCGTGCGATGCGGCCGAGAGCTCGCGGAGGCTTGGCCGGGCGCGCGCCTAACGATCACGCACGGGCTCGGTCACACGCGGATCCTCCGAGATCCTGCCGTGATCGCGGAGCTCACGGCGTTCGTGGCGGAAGAGCGAGCGCACGAGAGCCCCTGAATGGGAAGCGACCGTCGTCTCGAGCGAAGTCGCTCTTGGCTAGCCTTTTTCGTGATCAAGTCCTAAGGGTGCGGGCGATGAAATCCAGCCTCGCGTTCGTCCTCTCGTTCATCGCTTGCGGCGGCTCGTCACCGCCAGCGATCGCGCCGACCGCGAAGACTGGCCTCGACGCCGTGCTCGCGGGACCGCAGCGCATGGAGGCCGAGCGCGCGCGAGACGTCTACCGTCACCCGCGCGAGACGCTCGGGTTCTTCGGTCTGACCGACGCGATGACCGTGGTGGAGCTCGCGCCCGGCCAGGGTTGGTACACGGCGATCCTCGCGCCTTACTTGCGTGATCACGGCAAGCTCTTCGTCACTGCACCCACCTCAGACGCCCCACCCGAGGCGCAACAGAACAGCAAGGCGCTGTTCGATCGGTTGATGAAGGACCCAACGCTGTTCGACCGCGTGACGCCCGTGATGGCCGATATCAAGAAGGACTACGCGCTCGGCCCAGACGGCACGGCGGACATGGTGCTCACGTTCCGCAACCTCCATGGATGGATCCGAGACGGCGTGATGGACAAGGTCTTCAAGTCCGCGTTCCTCGTGTTGAAGTCCGGCGGCGTGCTGGGAGTCGTCGAGCACCGCGCACCAGCGGGCGCGCCGACCGATCCACAGAGCATCGCCAAGAGCGGCTATGTCCCCGAAGCCTTCGCGATAGATTTCGCCACCAAGGCGGGGTTCGTACTCGCTGACAAATCGGAGATCAACGCGAACCCCAAAGACACCAAGGATCACCCGAACGGCGTCTGGAGCTTGCCGCCGACCTACCAGGGTGGCGACGTGGACAAGGCTAAATTCAAGGGGATCGGTGAGAGCGATCGCATGACATTGAAGTTCAAGAAGCCGTGAACGCTAATCGATTATCGCCGATACTTGGTTATCAGCTTCAATCACACCCCAAGCTTTGTGCCCTCTGCGCTATGCTGCGCGGCCCAATGAAGAAACTCGTGTTGATGATGGCGTTGGCTTGCACACCTCCGGCGAAGACGGCCGAGGTGCCGCGCAGCGCGGTCGGCACCGACCAGACGCGCATCACGACGATGCTGGTGGGACCGCAGGCGGACGAGGCGACCGCGACGGGGCTCGCTCGCGAGCTCGTGCAAGATGACGCGTGGGTCGTCGAGGCCGGCACACATCATACGTGCGTCGCGTTCGTGGCGCGTACGCCTCGCACGCTCTCGACGTCTCCAGCCACGTGGACCTTCGAGCTCGACAGCGCGCCGATCACGCCAGACCTGCGTGAGCCCAGTTATCAATCGTATCCATTCGTCGGCGAGGCGCCGGGAAAGACGGACGTGAGCGTCGTCGTGGACCGCGGCATCATCTGCGGACCGCCGCACCCGACGACTGACGACGTCTCGTTCGTGATCCATTTTCGCCAGGAAAACATCGAGTGGTACGAGCGCTTCGAGTGGAAGTTGAAGGGCGACGCCTCTGGGACTTGAGTGTCAGACTTGAGTGTTGGACTTGAGTGTTGAAACCGCAACCGGTTAGCCTTCCCAATTCATGGGCAAGCAGAACGGCACCAAGGGGCGAGTCGTCGAGCTAGCTGCGTTGCTGCGCAGCTACAAAGACGCGTACTACAATGGGCAGCCGCTAGTCTCGGACGCGGCGTACGACGCGCTCGAGGACGAGCTTCGCGGGCTCGACCCAGAGAACCCAGTGCTCGCGAGCATCGGCGCGCCGCTTCGAGAACGCGAGCAAGCCGTCACCGAGTGGGAGAAGGCGCGCCACGCGATCCCGATGGGCTCGCTCAACAAGGCCGTGAACGAGGGCGAGTTCCGCCAGTGGATCGCGCTCTGCGAGAAGCTCGGTCAAGAGAGCAAGCTGCCGCCCATCTCGGAGGATCTGCTCGTCACCGAGAAGCTCGACGGGCTCTCGCTCGCGGTCAACTACGAGAAGGGAAAGCTGGTCGAGGCCATCACGCGCGGAGACGGACAGATCGGCGAGCGCATCACGCCGAACGCGCGACGCATGAAGGGCGTGCCCGCGAAGTTGCCGGAGCCGATCACCGTGAGCTTGCGGGGCGAGATCATCTTGTACCTGAGCGACATGAAGAAGGGCTGGCCCGGCTACGACAGCCCGCCGCGCAACAAAGCCGCCGGCACCTCCAAGCGCTACGACGGCGAGGGATGCGAGCACCTCACCGTGATGTTCTATGACATCGAGGGCGACAAAGAGTTCGACACCGAGGAGGCGAAGTACACGCGCATCAAGAAGCTTGGCTTGATCGTCCCGCCTTTCACGATCACCGACGCAGACGGCGTCCTCAAGATTCACAAGGACTACGCGACCAAGAAGCGCGCGGCGCTCGACTACGAGATCGACGGCCTCGTGGTGCGCGCCAACGACATGCGCTCGCAGCATCTATTGGGAGAGCTCGCGGATCGCCCTCGCGGCGCGGTCGCATACAAGTTCGCCAGCATGGCCAAAATCAGCACCGTTTTGGCGATCGAGTGGGACACTGGGCCGACGGGCCGAGTCACGCCCATCGCCACGGTCGCCCCGGTGGAGCTCGGCGGCGCGGTCGTGCAATCGGTCGTGTTGCACAACGCTTCGAACACGGAGCGATTGGGCATCGGCGTCGGCGACGAGGTGCTCGTGTCGCGACGCAACGACGTCATCCCTCACCTTGAGGATGTGGTCGTCAAGCACGGGCCAACCGTCACCATCCCGACGACGTGCGCGGTGTGCAAAGAGGGATTGACCCGCAAAGGCGAATATCTGGTTTGCACGAACGGCGATTGTCGCGCGCTCGTCGAAGGACGCATCCAACGTTGGGTCGGCGTGCAAGACATCCACGAGTGGGGCGAGAAGATCATCGCGCAGCTCGTCGAGGCCAAGCTCGTGCGCGAGCCTGCGGATCTCTACAAGTTGAAGGTGGAGCAAATCGCCAAGCTCGAGCGGCGCGGCACCATCATCGCGAAGAAGGTGTTGGACAACCTCAAAGCCAAGCTGCCGCTCACGTTGCCCGTATTTCTAGCCTCGTTGGGGATCGACGAGTTCGCGCTCGAGACTGCCAAGCTGATCGTCAATAGCGGCTACGACACGCTGGAGAAGGTCCAGGGCGTGACCGAAGAAGAGCTCGGCGCGCTCAAAGGGATGGGCCCCACCCGCGCCAAGAACGTCGTCGCAGGTTTGAAGGCGCGCAAGGCCGAGATCGCGCGACTGCTCGCAGTCGGCGTCGTTCCGGTCGCGCCGAGCGCCGGCGGCGCATTGAGCGGCAAGACGTTCTGCTTCACGGGCGCGCTGCCATTGCCGCGCAAGGAGTACGAGGCGATGGTCGAGCTGCACGGTGGCACGGTGCTGTCGGGAGTCACCAAGGAGCTCCACTATCTCGTGATGGCCGATCCCAACAGCGGATCGAGCAAAGCCGAGAAGGCGAAGAAGTACGGCACCAAGTGCATCGACGACAAAGAGTTCCTCGCGGTCGTCGCAGCAGCAGGAGACGCGCCTGCCGCCGTAGAAGAGCAAGCAGAAGACGACGCGGACTCTCATAAGAAGAAGCCGGCCAAGGCGGCAAAGCCTGCAAAGCCCGCCGCGCTTGCGGGCCCGCGTGGAACGGCGCTCTCGGGCAAGAGCGTTTGCTTCACTGGTGCGCAGCCGCGCAAGCGCGACGAGCTCGCGCAGATGAGCGCAACGGCGGCGCGGTGATGGATCGCGTCACCTCGGGGCTCACCTACTTGGTCATGGCAGACCCCGACAGCGGCTCCACCAAGGCTCGCAAGGCGCGTGATCTCGGCACCGAGTGCATCGACTTGGCCGCGCTCGAGGCGATCATCCAAACAGCGGGCGGCGCGATCTGAGACAAAAAGAAAACGCGCGGGGCTCGTTCGAAGAGCCACCGCGCGTCTCGCTTGGTGTGGTGTGTCGTCGTGCTTAGAGCACTTTGACGTTCTCTGCGCGCGGCCCCTTCGGACCTTGTCCTTCCGTAAAGGACACGCGCTGACCTTGCTTCAGGTCCTCGAACCGCACGCCCTCGACAGCAGACATGTGAAAGAAGAGGTCTTTGCCGCTGCCGGTTTCGATGAAGCCGAAACCCTTGTCCGTCAACCGCTTGATAGTGCCTTCAGCCATTCGATCCATCCTTAGGAGCAGCGCGATTCGTTTCTTGGAAAATGCTCCCTCGAAAACTCGGCGCGCGAGTAGGGCCGCAGTAGGAGCCTGCCCAGCGCTCGGTGTCAACACCGGTGTTCGTCGACCTTTTTGGGCTCAGGCGGGTGCATAGAGCGCGGTGAGGCGAACATTTTCCAAAATCCGCTGCGTTGGGCGTCAGGCTCGTGCTAAAGGGCCTGCGCTCATTGTGGAGCCGTTGTCGCGGCCCCAAGAAACAAACACGGAGAGAAGCATGGACATCCTCACGGCGCTCAATCGCGAAGCCGATTACTCCAAGACGCAACTTCAATTCATTCTTGGGGCGTGGGTGATGAGCTCCCTCATGGAGAGGAAGAAGAAGATCTCGCTCTCCGACGGCGACATCTCCGAGCAGGACTACGACAAGCGCTCTTTGTATTCGCTGCTGTACGCGCTCTATCGCTCGATGGGCGAGGTGAAGGCCGCTACGGGTGAGCGTTACGAGGTGACGTTCAACACGTGGGGATACGCGTGGCCGAAGGCGTGGGGCGAGTGTCCCAACCGCGCGTCGGATCCGCAGATTTTCGGCCAGAATGCGTACGCCGGCCTGTACCACTTCGACGCCGTGAAGAAGTACGTCGCCGAGCGTGACGGCAAGGTCCACGTCATCGAGATGGGCTGCGGCACGGGCGCGGGCGCGCACCACGTCTGCGGCAAGGTCCTGCCGAAGGCCACCTACGAAGCGGTCGACCTCCAGGCCGCAGCGATCCTGACGTGCAAGCGCAAGTTCGTCCCGCAGCTCGGCGGGCGCCTCAAGGCGACGTGCGCGGATGCATCGGAGCTCAAGAGCCGCAACGGCACCGCGGACTTCGTCGCCGTCAACGAGACGCACGTCACCGAGATGCCGGGCGTCGCGACCGATGAAGACCGTCGCTTCTTCCAGACCGCCTACGACATGCTCAAGCCGGGCGGCTACCTGGTTTGGGGCAACGCGATCCCGGATTCGACCTGGAAGCCCTGCTACGACGTGCTTGAGAGCGTCGGAATGAAGAAGATCGAAGAGTGCGACGTCACCAAAGAGGCCGTCACTGCTCGCGACGAGGACAAGGCGCGCATCGACGTGTTCGTCGACCAGTGCATCCGCAGCTTCCCTGCGTTCCGGATCCCGATGCTTGGAAGCCGAAAGCGCGCCGAGGCCGAGGTCTCACTGAAGAACTTCTGCCGCAACCCAGGCACCCGCCTCTACATCAACATGGTCGACGGGACTGACACGTACAAGGTCGTCCTCTTCCAAAAGCCCATCACTGCGGCGAGCTGACGCGGAAAATTCCGTGTTTGCGTTTTCGTGATCAAAACCCTGATCGCCGTACATTTCACGGCGACTGGGCTTCATCGAAAGGGCAGTGTCATGAAGAAGGGCAGCGCGTTGGTTTGGATTTTCGGAGGCGGCGTCGCCTTGGCGAGCGTCGGTTTTGGCGTCGTTGCGTGTAGCAGCAACCCCTCTCTCGTCGACAATACTGTTCCGGGGCCTGACAGCTCGACGAACAAAGACACGAGCAACAACACCAACCCGGACACCTCCGTGGATCCGGACGCGGGCCCCGGCCCGGATGGCAGCATTGGCTGTGCCAACCCGCCGAAGCTCTTCCCCCCCAGCATGAAGGGTATGTACTGCCCGTTCAGCTTCTCGGGCGATGCGGGCTCGGCTTACTGCAAGGTCGGCACGCAGAAGTGCTGCCTCTCCCCCTCAGCAGACGCCGGCCCCTCCACCTGCACCGCGAACGCGACAGCCTGCCCGATGAACGACGCCGTGTGGGCGTGCTCGGCTCCCGAAGAGTGTAACGGCGGCGTGTGCTGCCTCACCGCCGGCCCCACCGAGGCTGACCCGAACTGCGCCGGCTACATGAAGACCAAGGGCTTCAACAACACGCGCTGCACTACCGCGCAGGCCTGCATGGGGACGATCGACGCGGGTAAGTTCGTCGACAACCAGTATGTCGTCTGCACCAAGCAAGCCGACTGCGCGATGGGCACATGCACCGCGATCAAGACCACAGGGACGTCCATCGGCATCTGCATGTAGTTACCTCGGGTTTGATTCAGCTGCATTCGACGCGCGACCTGCGAGGGCCGCGCGTCGGCGTTTAAGCCACAGCCTGCTTCGCAGACTGTTGTGGTACAGGTGCCTGATGAAGAAGCTGATTTTCGGATTGTCCGCGGCCGCTGGTCTATTGCTCCTTTTCGTTCCCCAGGGGTGCGTCGAGTACTCGACCTATTGTGGCAACCTCGTCGATTGCGCGGGCGGCAATGACAAGGACAAATCCGCTTGCGCAGACGCCATCGAGGGCGAAGAAGACGCAGCGAAAGACTACGGCTGCTCGGACCAGTTCGACTCGCTTCAGACCTGTCGCGAGACCAACTCCACCTGCGCGAACCGCAACTACGGAACGGCTGCGTGCGACGCGCAGAAGAGCGCTCTCGAGAACTGCGTCACGGCCAACAGCGCCTTCCGCAAGTAGTACGCGTCGAGCGAAATTCCATCGAGCGCGGGCCTGTCCCTGATAAAGCTCTGGGCGCATGATCCCCGGACTCGGTCGCGATCAAATCACGCTTGGGAGCGCACCGGACGCGGACGTCGTCGTTCAAGCGGCAGGTGTAGCGCCGCACCACGCGCGCATCGTCAAGCAGAACGGCCAGCTCTTTTACGTCGATCTCGGGCAGGGCCAGAGCTTCGCGAACGGCTCGCCGATCGCGGCGCAGCAGCCTGTGCCCTTCGATTTCCGAACTGCGTTCACGATGGGCCAGGCGCCCGTGCCGCTATCGCACCCGGCGATCGTCATGATGCTCATGTCACCTGGGCAGGCAACCGCTCCGCGCGGGCAAGTGATCGTCGGCCGCGACGCGACGCGATCCTCGCTGACGATCGCGCACAACTCGGTGAGCTCGCAGCACGCCACCGTGATGCTCGATCGCATGATGGCGATGGATCACGGCTCGACGAGCGGCACGTACGTCGGCGGTCCACAACCGATTGCGCCGAACCAGCCAACGCCGATTGACCCGAACGGCGTCGTCGCCTTCGGTCCCGTGCCCGTGCCCGTGTCGTTGCTTGGACAGTGGGCTCAGGCTGCGGCCGCCGTTGGTGCGGCAGCGCCGGCTCCTGCCGCGGCTCCGCAAGCTCCGGCTCAGGACAGCGGCGGCGCGCCACGAAAGCACCGCACGGTCATCGGCGAGCTGAACATGGCTCAGATGCAGGGCGGCGGCGCGGACGCCGTGATTTCGATCGGCCGCACACCCGACAACAAGATCGTCGTCGCGCATCCACAGGTCTCGTCGCACCACGCGCGCATCCTCAATCAGGGCGGGCAGCTGATCCTCGAAGATCTCCGGAGCGCGAACGGAACGTTCGTGCGCGGACAACGTCTCGCTCCTGGCGCGCGCGTTCCCATCGCGAACGGCGAGAAGGTCTACATCGGCCCGATGCCGCTGCTGATCCAAATCGCGGGTCAGCAAATCAACGTCGTCGTCGAGGACCAACAAGCCTCGTGGGCCGGCAAGCCGCTCTACGAAATCGAGGCGTGGGATCTTCTGCTCGAGGTGCCCGATCGCGACAACAAGGGCTCGATGAAGACCTTGCTCGACCACGTGTCTTTCAAGGCTCTGCCCGGCG
The DNA here is from genome assembly GCA_025362165.1 of Myxococcales bacterium. GTDB lineage: Bacteria > Myxococcota_A > Polyangia > Polyangiales > Polyangiaceae > JANYHY01. The sequence goes on from JANYHY010000317.1 coordinate 9,140, forward strand.
ACATGATCGCGCTCATGGGTCCATCGGGCGCCGGCAAGACCACGCTCTTGATGACGCTCAACGGCTATTTACCGCCTACTTCGGGCCAAGTGCGGATCAACGGCGAGGATCTCTACGCCATCTACGACGCGCTCCGCGGATCGATCGGGTACGTTCCGCAGGACGACATCGTGCACCCTGAGCTCACGGTGTTCGAGGCGGTGAAGTACTCCGCGCAGTTCCGCTTGCCGCCTGACTACTCGGAAGACGAGATCGACAACCTCGTCGATCAGACGCTTAGAGATCTCGGCCTCGAGGCCGTGCGCAACCTGCAGATCGGAAAGCCCGAGAAGAAGGTCCTCTCGGGCGGACAGCGAAAGCGCGTCAACATCGCGCTCGAGCTCGTGACCGATCCGGTCATCCTCTTCCTCGACGAGCCGACCTCCGGCCTCGCAGCAGACGACACGACCGCGCTGATCAACTTGCTGTCCGAGCTCACGCGCAAGACCGG
>JANYHY010000265.1 GCA_025362165.1 Myxococcales bacterium
TGTAGCCCTTGTCGTAATACAGCGCGCTGACCAAGAGCACGTCGCGCTCGAAGATGTCTTGGCGGAAGGGGCCGCCCGAGCCGAACGAGAGGATGCTCGTCTGTCCGGTCTGCATCACCTCGCGCAGCTCGTCATCGGGGATGTGCTCGTTGCCGATGAACGTGATGCGGCGGACGCTCACCTGCGAGTGCTCGACGACCTTGAAGCGGACGACGACCTCGTTGTCACGCTGGTCCTCGATGACGGGCTCGACCTCGGCGAGGAAGTAGCCCTTCTCCGCGTAAGCGTCCTTGATCTTCTGCGCGGAGCGTCGAACGGCGGGGCGCGAGAGGATCGTGTTCGGCTTGATCTCGATCGCCTCGTTGAGCTTCTCGGCGTCGATCTCGTCGTTGCCCTCGAACTCGATCGACTTGATGTTGGGTCGCTCTTCGACCTTGAAACGCAGGCGCACGCCGCGATCGGTGGTCGTCAAGTCCACCTGGATCTCGTTGAAGAAGCCAGAGTCCCAGAGCGCGCGCACGTCGCTCGCGAGGTTGTCGACTTTGAAGAGGTGACCCACCTTGATGCGGAGATAGCTCGCGATGTCGTCTTGAGAGACGCGCCGGTTACCCTCGACCTCGAGCGCGACGATGGGCAAGCCCTCTGCCTTTTCGGCGTCCGAGGGCGGTAAGCGAATGACGGGTTGATTGTCCCCGGTTTGTTGCGCGACGGGTTGTTGCGCGACGGTGGCATCTGGGGCGCCGCCATCGACACCTTGAGCCACGGTCGTCTGGGCGTCTGCGGCAGCGTCGCGGGCTGCACCCGCATCAGCGACTTGCGAGAGAGCCCGCCCCGCGAACAAGAAAGTCATCCCAGCGATCAGCCACGCGAAGACCATTGCGCCGAAGCGTGCGCGCAGCAGAGTGGCGAGCGAGGAAGGGAAGGGCATCGGACGGCGCGTGCGCGCGGGTGCTTCTGAGAGAGAGCCCTCGTAGCGCACGATTGGCGGCTGGGTCAACGTCGATTGGCGCGCGCGAGCCCGGAAATTCCGCTGGATCCGCGATAGGGCAGAGCGAGACGCGTTGCCGCTCGCGATTATTCCTGCGTGCTTCTGATAGGGGCGATTGGCCGCACCCACCATGCGACGGCGGACAGCGCGATCGCGAAAGGCAACAGGAGCATGGCGTGTTGCATCGTCGAATGATCGGCGACCACGCCCACGAGCGGCGGACTCCATAGATCGCCGAGCAAGTGAATCGCGAAGATGCTCACCGCCATCGCGCTCGTTCGCAGGTGAGTCGGCACCGACCCGAGCAGGGCCGCGTTGATGGGCGAGGTGGAGAGGAACAGGGCGGTCTCACAGACGAAGATCATCGCGAAGAAGCCTTGCGCGGTAGGGGCGAGCAAGCACGCGAGCGCGAAGGGAGCGCCGATCAGGCTCGCGATGGCGCAGACTCGGATGTGACCGGCCACACCTGCTCGGTCCTTCGTTTCAAGCGAAGCGTTCGCACCAGCTTTTTTGGCAGAGCGATCGCCCCACCAACCGCCGACTCCCGTGCCGAGCGCGCCCGCAACGACGAGGATCAGGCCGAAAGTGTAGTTCGCGTGATCGAGCGGAGTGCTGTATTGCGCGCTGATGTACTTGGGCGCCCAGTGCGCGAAGCCGCCGAGCGCGAACGTGAACAGGCAGTATCCCATCACCGCGCGGACGTAGAGACGCTCCTTCAAGAGCGGCTTCAGCATCTGGAGCACAGTCTCCTTTTTTCTTTTCGAGAGAGCGCGCGGCGGCTCCTTGATGAAAAGACAAAGCAGCGCGAGCATCGCTCCAGGACCGCCCGCGGCATAGAACGCGACGCGCCAGCCCCAGCGCTTCTCGATGAAGCCGCCCAGCAGGTAGCCGAGGGCCGAGCCTACTGGGATGGCGAGATAAAAGACGCTCAGCCACTTGCCCTTTTTGTCGGCGGGCGCGAGATCGTCGATGATCGTGGGCGCGACCGCGGCGTAGCTCGCCTCGCCCACCCCAACCACCGCGCGCGCAGCCATCATCTGCCAGAACGAGTGCGCGTGGCCGGAGCTGTAGGTCGCGGCGCTCCAAATCAGGACTCCGATGGTCATCAAGCCGCGCCGTGTTTGCCAGAACATCCATGGTGAGTCCGGCTGATCGGAGGCACGATCGCCGAGCCAACCGAACACGGGGCTCATCGCGAAGTAACCGACGAGGAACGCCGTCGCGAGCAGCCCGCCCTGCGTATCGGTCAGCTTGAGATCGGGATCCTCCTGCACGCGCTTGAGCACCGCAGCGAGCACCGTGCGATCGACATAGTTCACGAAGTTCAACCCCGTGAGGAGCGCGAGGATGAACGCAGGCCGACGAATCATGCGCGCCGCCACGCTAGCCGAGGTCTCCGGCTTCGTTCCAAACGATTCCGAAACGGTCCTTCGCAAATGCGACAGGCTTGACATCCGTTCACCATCGGGTTTAGGCGTGGGTTTCATGGCGAAGTCGTCAGCGAAACCGCCCAAGAAAAAGGCCGTCCCTCCCACGCCGGTCAAAGCTCCGCCTCCAGCAGAGCCGATCGTCGTGAAGAAGCCAGCGCCTGAGCCCGTGCCCGCGGAGTCTTCTCAAAAGAAACCAGCACGGCGCGCGAGCGCTGAAGCGATGGGTCTCAAGCAACGCGACATCTCCGTCAGCGAGTTCTTCACCAAGAACCGCCACCTGCTTGGCTTCGACAACCCCGCCAAGGCGCTCCTCACCACAGTGAAGGAGGCCGTGGACAACTCGCTCGACGCTTGCGAAGAGGCAGGCATCCTCCCGGAGCTACGAGTCGAGATCACCGAGGTGACCGAAGGCCGCTTCCGCGTCGCGATCCAAGACAACGGACCGGGCATCGTCAAGCTGCAGATCCCGAAGATCTTCGCCAAGCTCCTCTACGGCTCCAAGTTCCATCGCTTGCGACAGTCGCGCGGACAACAGGGCATCGGCATCAGCGCGGCCGGTCTCTACGCGCAGCTCACGACGGGCAAGCCAGTGCTCATCGTCAGCAAGACCGGCAAGGGCAAGCCCGCGCACCGCATCGAGCTCCGCATCGACACCAAGCGCAACCAGCCCGACATCGTCAAAGACGACTTCCTCAACGACTGGCCCGTCGAGCACGGCACGCGCGTGGAGCTCGAGCTCGTGGCAGCGTATCGCGGAGGTCGAACGGGCGTAGACGCGTATCTGGAGCAGACCGTAGTTGCCAATCCGCACCTAGGGCTCACGTACAAAACGCCCAAGGGTGAGATTATCGAGTATCCGCGCGTCTCGAACGAGCTGCCGCGTGAGCCTCTAGAGATCAAGCCGCACCCGCACGGCGTCGAGCTCGGCATGTTCCTCAACATGTTGCACGACATGGAGACCGATACGGTCAAGCAAGTGCTGGTGAGCTCGTTCTCTCGCGTGACACCGCACGTGGCCGACGAAGTGTGCGCGAAGGCTAAAATTAGCCCCAAAGCGAAGGCCGGCACGATGCACGGTGAGGACGTCGAGCGCCTGCACAAAGCGCTCGGCGAAGTGCGAGTCATGGCGCCACCGACGAACAGCGTCGTGCCGATCGGCGAAGAGCTGTTGAAGGCAGGACTCGCGCGACGGTTCCCCAACGCAGAGTTCATGGTCTCGACCACGCGACCGCCGAGCGTCTATCGCGGTAATCCGTTCGTCGTCGAAGTTGGTTTGGCGTACGGCGGAGATCTCCCCGGAGACGAGCCCGCGGACATCATGCGGTTCGCCAATCGCGTACCGCTCCAGTACCAACCCAAGGCCTGCGCGATCAGCGAAGCCATCTACGACACCAACTGGAAGGCGTACGAGCTGCAGCAACCGAAGGGCTCATTGCCGATCGGTCCGCTCGCGATCGCCGTGCACCTCGCCTCAGTATGGGTGCCGTTCACGAGCGAAGCGAAAGAGGCCGTCGCGCACTACGACGATCTGTTGAAAGAGATGCGCCTCGCCGTCCAAGAGTGCGGCCGTAAGCTCGGAGCGCACCTGCGCGCGAGAGACAAAGCCGCGAGCGAGCAGAAGCGCCTCGGGATCTTCCAGCGGTACATCCCGGAGGTCGCCGCCGCGATCGCGAGCATCTTGGCGGGCGACAAAGACGCGATCGCCAAGAGCTTCCAAAAGGCACTACCCAACTACGTCAAACTCTCCACCATCGAACAGTCCAATGGTGGCAGCCAGCCGCCGCCACAAGCGCCTCCCGCAGCGGAGCCGGCAGCGCAGGCCGTGCCGAAGAAGAGTGCCAGCAAGACCAAAGAAGCGCCCAAAAAGAAGGGCAAAGCCACACAACTCTCGCTGCTCTGAGGAATCACATGGCCGCCAAGAAGACCTCTGCAAGCGCGACGAAGACCGCCGCCGCGAAGAAAGATCAGGAGACGCTCGCGAAGATCAACAAGCTCGCGCAGAACGCGCTCAAGTCCGTGAAGGCGGGCGACAACCCAGCGCTCGATATCCGCATCCGCGCGCTCTCCAACGTGTCGTTCAACGAGAAGCGGCGCGTCATCGAGCTGGGGAACAAGACGCAGACGCGCGAGTTCTTCAACGTTGCGATGGCGCGCAAGTTCATGCAGATGTTTTTGATCGCCGACAAATGTCGAGAGCTGATCAACGCGGATCTGACGCTGACGATTCGTCAAATGTACTACCAGAGCAAACACACGATCGCGAACTCGACGGAGAACACCTTCGAGGATCAGAGCGAGAGCGATCCCATCATCGAGGACCTGGAGGTCGGCATCGACGCTCTACGCGAGGAGCTGCACTTGTTCGCCAACAAGCGCGGTCTCGTCGCCGGGCCCTTGGTCGTCAACGACGCTGGCGACCAGATCGATCTCGGTCAGATGGGCCGCGGCGGGTGGGGGATCCCCAGCATCTGCGAAGATGGCGTGTTGAAATTCGTCCGAAACAAGGCTTCGTTCGTGCTGCTGGTGGAGAAGGTCGCGGTCTGGCAGCGCCTGAACGAAGATCGGTTCTGGCAGAAGAACAACTGCATCTTGATGACGAGCGAAGGGCAGGCGGCGCGCGGCATTCGTCGGCTTCTTCAACGCTTCGCCACAGAGCTCAAGTTGCCAGTCTACGTGCTCGTGGATAACGATCCGTGGGGCCTCTACATCTACTCGGTGCTCAAACAGGGAAGTATCAACTTGGCATATGAGTCCATGCGGATGGCGGTCCCGAACATACGCTTTTTGGGCATGAGCTCACTCGACTACAAGAAATTCAATCTGAGTTCTGCGGTCCAAATCAAGTTGAACGACGAGGACATCAAGCGCGCGCAACAAATGAAGGCGTACCCCTGGTTCCAGGACAAGAAGTGGCAGCGCGAGATCGACGAGCTGTTGCACAACAAGTTCAAGATGGAGGTCGACGGCTTTCTCACCAAGAGCATCACCTTCATCGCCGAGGAGTACATCCCAAAGAAGCTCAAAGACCGCGATTGGCTGCAGTAGCCGCGAAAAATTCCTGAGGGCGCACCGTCGAGCTTTGGATCACTCACGATCCGGCACGATTTAGGGGCTTTCGTCGTAAATCCTTGCGGCGTGGAACTTCGTTCGGATGTACAACGGAAGGATGCGCCGTTCATCCTTGTTCGCGTTGGTCTTCGCCATCGGTTGCAGCTCGAGCTCGTCGAACATCTTCGACACGAAGGGCAATGACGGCGGCGATCCCAACAACCCTAACGATCCGTTCAACACTGACGCAGCGTTCAAGGGCGGCGAGGGCGGGCCCAACGGCGGCGGTTGCGTCCCCGATCCAGGCAACTTCGATATCCCGGGCAACGCATGCGACGACGACGCCGACGGCAAGGTCGACAACGCGCCGCTCTGCGATACTGGATTAGCGAAGGGCGGTGACGGCTTCGCCTTCGCGAACTCGATCGGCCTCTGCCAACAAGCGACCGGCGGCAAGTGGGGAGTCGTCTCGGCGACCTACACGCAAGGCTACAATCGCAATGACGCCCCCAACCCGACGCAGCATGGGATCCTCCCGAAATTCGGCAGCGCGATCAAGCCGCGACAGGGCAGCGCTCTCGGAGTGCTCTCCAGCGGAATGGCCGAAGAGAAGGACACCTGCAATCCGTTCGGCGGCACGTTCAAGGGCGGCTGCCCGATGACGGGCGCTGGCGCGGCGCCTCCAGGGTTCCCGAAGCCCGCGGGCAAGTGCGCGGTGTCCAACAAGGTCAATGACGTAGCAACCATCAAGCTCACGATCAAAGTACCGAACAACGCGAAGGGCTTCGCGTTCGACTTCGACTTTTATAGTGGCGAGTGGCCCGAGTACGTCTGCACCACGTTCAACGACGCTTTCATCGCGTATCTGCACTCCACCGCGTTCAACGGAGGCGCTGCGGACAACGTGTCGTTCGACGCGAAGAACAACCCCGTCAGCGTGAACAATGGCTTCTTCGATCGCTGCTCGCCGATGAACGCGAAGGTCGGCTGCCTCGGCAATCCGACGACGTCTGCGTGCTCCGGCGGCAACGCGGAGCTGCAGGGCACCGGCTTCTATGCCCCCGGCAACAACTGCGGTCAAAGCGACTCCGGCGGAGGCGCGACAGGTTGGTTGACGACCCAAGCGCCAGTCGCCGCGGGAGAGACCATCACGCTCGAGCTCATGGTCTGGGACACTGGCGATCAGGCGTACGACTCGTCGGTGCTCATCGATAATTGGTTGTGGCAAGCAGGCGCGACCAACGTCGGCACCAACCGTCCCCCCAATTGATGCCGCCTTCGGCGGACATCAACGGCCTTCGGCGAGTGGAGGTGCCGTTGGCACCCCCCAACTGACCACTTAGGGTCCTTCGCTTCGCTCAGGATGACAGCGCTGGC
>JANYHY010000282.1 GCA_025362165.1 Myxococcales bacterium
CGTAGCCCGTGTTGGACGCAGCGATGTCTGTGCCGCCTTCACCCGCGCCCGAGTTGAGCGTGATCGTGGAGCTGAAGTCTTTCGGGAACTGCATGGGCACCGTCTGCACCATCGCGTAGAGTTCGCCGTTCGAAAAATCGAGCCCTGTCGGGAGCGACATATTGTGCTGCATCGTCGTGTTGCCGCCCTTGACCTGGTCGTAGATCGTTCCACCGTTATTGGTGGACACATAGATCTTCGCGGGACTCACCGCGATGTCGAAGAGCTGAATTTGGTTGAATAGTTGGGTCGGCGAGGAGCAACCCTGGACGAGATCACACGAGTAGACGTAACCGCTTCCGTTGTTCACGGTGCCGAAATACGCGAACGATCCGTCGAGGCGAAGCGGCCCCGGATCGCTCGTGTTCACGCCTCCGACGGCGACCGCCTGGCAGAGCCCGTTCGCGCAGCCGCCGCCGTTGCACGCGCGTCCACACATGCCGCAGTTGTTGGGATCCGTGAGAGTGTCCGTGCAGCTCACCGTGTCGCAACACTGCGCGGTCGGCGACACGCATGGGTTGCCCATCGGGCAACATGATTGACTGGTCACACCACACGTCGGCGAAGTGTCGGGCGGATCAAACGCGTCTGCGACGGACTGATCCTTCGTCCCCCCGCCGTCCTTGGCGTTGCCGATGGTGAAATCACCGAGGATTTGGGTACAACCCGAGGTGATCACCAGCGCACCTGCGACCGCAATGGCTACCAAAGCGAAGCGTCTCATGCCGCCATCCTAGCCGACCCTCGCAACGCAGTCGTCCCTTGACGGACACCCACGAAGCATAATACTTCGTACACGAAACTTTCGCATTCGACCGATCAAGAGGAAAAGCCATGGCCAACGATCTGCGTTTCGACGGGCGAGTCGTCATCATCACCGGCGCGGGCAACGGGCTCGGCAAAGCCCACGCGCTGCTGTTCGCGTCTCGCGGCGCGAAGGTCGTGGTCAACGATCTCGGCGGCAAGCACGACGGGACTGGAAAGGCGTCTGGCGCGGCCGACGCGGTCGTCAAAGAGATCAAGGACGCAGGCGGCGAGGCCGTCGCCAACTACGACTCGGTCGAAGACGGCGCCAAGATCGTGCAGACGGCGATGGACTCGTTCGGTCGCGTGGACGTCGTCATCAACAACGCGGGCATCCTGCGCGACACGTCGTTCCAGAAGATGAGCGATCAAGATTGGGACCTGATTTATCGGGTCCACGTGCTCGGCTCGTACCGCGTGACGCACGCCGCGTGGAACGTCACGGGCGGCATGCGCGACAAGGAGTACGGCCGCGTGATCTTCACCGCGAGCGCCGCGGGCATCTACGGCAACTTCGGCCAGACGAACTACTCGATGGCCAAGCTCGGCGTCGTCGGCATGGCCCAGACGCTGGCGATCGAGGGCAAGAAGCGCAACATCAAGGTCAACGCGATCGCGCCGATCGCCGGCAGCCGCATGACCGAGACGGTGCTCCCGAAGAACCTGATCGACGCGCTCAAGCCCGAGTACGTGTCGCCTTTGGTTGCGTACCTTTCACACGAAGGCTGCGAGGAGACAGGCGGTCTGTTCGAGGTGGGCGGAGGCTTCTACAGCAAGCTCCGCTGGGAGCGCACGGTCGGAAAGACCTTCAAGCTCGGACGCACGATCTCTCCCGAGGATCTCAAGAAGAGCTGGGAGACGATCACCAGCTTCGAGAGCGCGACGCATCCGACCGACATCACTTCGTCGATGGGGCCCATCCTCGCCAATCTCGATACGAAGAGCCGCGGCGGAAACGATCTCATCGACGTGGATGTCGCGCTCGACGCACCTCCGATGATCGTCGAGAGCAAATACACTGAGCGTGACGTCGCGCTCTATGCGCTCGGCGTCGGCGCGGCAGAGAACCCGCTCGATCAAAAAGATCTCTCGCTGGTCTACGAGATGAGCGGCGACGGCTTCCACGTGTTGCCCACCTTCGCTGTCATCCCGGTGATGGGCGTGATGCTAGAGGCCTACAAAAAGGGCCAAAAGGCGCCTGGATTGAACTACGGCTTCGAGCGCCTCTTGCACGGCGCGCAGTACACCGAAGTGAAGCGTCCGCTACCGACGAGCGGCAAGCTCCGTCACGAGATCAAGACGAAGGACATCTTCGACAAGGGCAAGAACGCCGTCGTCGTCACGGCGGTCAAGACCTTCGACGAGAGCGGAGACGAGCTTTGTTACAACGAGTTCATCTCCTTCATCCGCGGCGCAGGCGGTTGGGGTGGCGATCGTGGGCCCTCCGGCGAGGTGAACGTCGCGCCCGAGCGAAAGCCAGATTTTTCCATTGAAGAGAAGACTCATCCGAACCAAGCGCTGCTGTATCGGCTCACGGGAGACATCAATCCCTTGCACGCGGATCCGAATTTCGCCAAGAGCTTCGGCTTCGACAAACCGATCCTGCACGGACTCTGTACCTTCGGCTTCGCGGTGCGAGCGGTGATCAAGGCGTGCGCGAAAGACGGCGACCCTCGCTACTTCAAGAGTGTGCTCGTTCGCTTCGCCGACCCAGTCATTCCTGGCGAAACGCTCATCACGGACATGTGGAAAGAGCCCGATGGAAAGATCGTGTTCCGCACCAAAGTCAAAGAGCGCGACAAGGTGGTCATCTCGAACGCGGCGGTGGAGCTCTACGCCGAGATCCCAAAACCGAAGGCCAAAGCAGCAGCAGCGGCGGCGAGTCCAGCGGCAGGCGGCAGCGTCGCTCCGATCAGCGCGGACATCTTCGCGGGCATCAAAGATTATTTTGAAAAGAACGCAGACGTCGTCAAGAAGATAGGCGTCGTCTACCAGTTCAAGCTCACCGCGCCCGACAGCACGTGGACACTCGACACCAAGACCGGAGCTGTCAGCGCAGGCGCAGGCACTGCGGCGGGTTGTACGCTCGAGCTCACAGACTCGGACTTCATGGCGATGTGCACCGGCAAGGCCGACGCGATGAAGCTCTTCATGGACAAGAAGCTACGCATCTCCGGCGACTTGATGGCGAGCCAGAAGCTCGAGTTCTTGAAGAAGATCGATCCGAGCTCGGTGATCGCGGCGACCAAGGCGCGCGCTGGATCCGGCGGAAACGCAGCGGCCCCTGCTCCTGCTGCGGCGGGCTCGGAGTCTGGAGACGTGTTCCTCGCGATCGAGGACTACATCGAGAAGAA
>JANYHY010000296.1 GCA_025362165.1 Myxococcales bacterium
CCGAGCAGAGCGCCGCCACCGAGGCCCGGTCTGGCTCGTGACCAACAATTTTGCGACGGGAGGCGCGCAGTCGAGCGCGCGCAGGTTGCTGCTCGGACTGCAGGCGCGAGGCATCAGTGTGCGCGCTGCGGTGCTGCAAGAACAGCTCGAACATCCGACGGCAGGTCGCGTCGACCTCGAGCGCGCGGGCGTGCGAGTGCTCTGCGCCGCGCACGCGGACGAGCGAGACGCCGCAGCCGCGATCGTTGAAGCCATCGATCGGGAAGGCGCCGCGTGCGTCCTCTTGTGGAATGCCATCCCCGAGCACAAGGTGCTCCTCGCGGATGCGCTCGTCGGGACGCACGTCTTCGACGTGAGCCCAGGAGAGATGTTCTTCGCGTCGCTCGCTCGATACTTCCGCGCGCCGCGAGCTGGCTCGGTCGTGCTGGACGCGCGCGACTACGGCGCTCTCCTCGCTGGTGTCGTCGTCAAATACGACGCGGCTCGCGCGCAAGCGGAGGAATTGCTCGGCGCTCCCGTCACCGTGATCTCCAATGGAGTAGAGCCGCTCCAAACTCTGGCGCGCCGCACGAACGGCGAGCTCGTCGTCAGCACGCTCGCGCGCTTGTCGCCGGACAAGAAGCTCGAGCAGCTCATCGCGGCGACTCGAGTTGCAGTCGCACACGGTGCTCCGCGGTTCGAGGTGCGCGTCGCGGGAGAGGTAGAGACCGGCAGCGAGGCTTGGGCACGCGAGCTCGTCGCGTCGTGTGAGGGTCTGCCGATTCGCTTCGTCGGGCACCGCGCGTCACACGAGCTGCTCGCCGAGACGGACCTCTTCGCGATGATCAGCGAGCCCTTGGGGTGCCCCAACGCTTCGCTTGAAGCGATGGCGGCTGGGTTGCCGATCGTGGCTACGGACGCAGGCGGAGCGCGCGAGCAGCTCGACGACGGCGCAGGCGTGCTCGTCGCTCGTGGAGACTCCGAGGCCATGGGGCGCGCGATGGCCCATCTTTTGGCCGACCCGGCGCGTCGTAGAGAGCTAGGGGCGCGTGCGTTCGAGCGCGCCAAGGCTCGCTTCTCGCTCGAGCGAATGGTCCGTGACTACGCCGCACTCATCGGGATCGAGTTATCGTGAAACGAATTAGAGCTTCGCGATCGCCTTCTCTCGATCCTCTTCATGCTTGAGGAACGCGCCCATGGTCGCCGCCGCGATCTCTTTGTCGAGCGCGCTCTGACCGAGCGTGACGAGAGCGCGCGCCCAGTCGATAGTCTCGGAGATCGAGGGCGCCTTGCGTAGGTCGAGCGCGCGCACCTTCGCCGCGAACTCAGTGAGCTGAAGCGCGAGCGTCTTGGCGATCCCCGGAACGCGCAGCTCGAGGATCGCAAGCTCACGCGACGGCGGCGGATAGTCCAAGAAGTGGTGAAAGCATCGGCGCCTGAGCGCGTCGGTCATCTCACGCGTTGCGTTGGTCGTGAGAATCACGAGCGGTGGGTGCGTGGCCTTGATGGTGCCCAGCTCCGGCACCGTCACCTGCCGCTCGCTCAACACCTCGAGCAGCAGCGCTTCGAACTCGGGATCCGCGCGGTCCACCTCGTCGACAAGGAGCACCACAGGTTGCTTACTCACGATCGCCTGTAAAATAGGGCGTTTGATCAAGAAGCGCTCGCTGAAGAACGCGTCTGCGTCCACCTTGTCGAGCGCCGCGGCGATCGAGTCTGCGCCGCGTACGCGCTCAGCGACCGCCTCGCGGAGCAACTGCGTGTAGAGCATCTGCTTGGCGTAGTCCCACTCGTAGATCGCTTTGGACTCGTCGAGCCCCTCGTAGCACTGCAACCGCAAGAGCGGTCTCGACAGCGCCTGCGCGAGCGCGCGCGCGAGGTCCGTCTTGCCGACGCCCGCGGGGCCTTCGACCATGAGCGGACGGTTGAGCTCGATCGCGAGGAAGGCCGCGAGCACGGTGCGATCGTCCGCGAGGTAGCTCGCATCGGCGAGGCTTCGTGAGAGCGCCAGCGCAGGAGAGGGCAACATGAGTCAAAACGTATCCGAGTCGCGCTTCTCCGTGTATCCTTTGCACAAAATGGCCGATCGTGACGATCTTGTCCGCGTCGATCTGACGGGAACGGTCCATCCTGTCGGCAAGAGCGCGAGCCAGGAGCTTCGCGCCAGGGCAGGGGAGTGGCGGCTCTCTCGCAGCCCGATCGACGCGCTGCTGCTCCGCAAGGTAAGCAAGATCGACAACGTCTTGCGCCTCGCCGGCGAGATCAAGACGCCCGGCGCGCTCTGCGACGTCATCGCGATGATCGCGCAATCAGGCTGGAAGGGCGAGCTCATCTCGATCGACGAGAGCAAGGTTCGCTCGCTCTACTTCGATGCAGGGAGCGTCATCGGCGCGCAGACCAACGTCCCCGAGGAGCGCCTTGGCGAGACGCTCTATCGCTTCGGCGTCGTCACACGCGAACAACTCGAGAGCATCATCAAGGCCTCGACCAAGACCGGCAAACGCTTCGGCGAGGCCGCGGTCGAGCTCGCCATCGCCAGCCCCGAGCAGCTCTATCCCATGATGGCGCGACAGGTGGAGGAGGTCTTCTACGCCGCGCTCCACGTCGCGGACGGCACTTTCTATTTCTACGATCGCTTCGACGACGCGGCGATCGGCCGGCGCCACGCGCTCAACGCGGGCATGCTGTTGATGGAGGGCGCACGTAGGATGGACGAGATGCGCTTCTTTCGAGAGCGCGTCCCGAACGAGAATTACATCGCCGTACCGCGCGACATCGCAAAGAAGCCGCCGGACGATCTCGTGAAGGTCCTCGCCGAGTGCGACGGCAAGCGGAGCATCGCGCAGACCGGACGCAGGCTCGGTCTGCTCGAGTTCGAGGTGACGCGCGCAGTGTTCCAGCTCGCGAGCGGTGGGTTCTTGACCGTCGTCGCACCGCGCCCGCAAGGCGCTCACACGATCATGGAAGGCTTCAACCCTGCGCTGATCGAGATCCACTCGAGGTGCGACACCGCTGGCAAAGGACCTGAGCTACGCGACGGGCTCGCGCGCTTCGCGACCGGCGGCGGCGTGTATGATCCGCTGTTCCAGGGCGCCGGTCCGCTGCCCGACGGCTCATTCCGATCCGATCGCGTGGAGCGGAACCTCGCCGCGCTCGCGGGAGATGATCCGGACGCGTGGTTGATCCAGTTGATGCATGACTACATTGGCTTCGCGCTGTTCCAAGCTGGGTCCCTGCTGCCGCGTGATGTCGAGGCCAAGCTCGCGGCTTCGGTGTCCGAGAG
>JANYHY010000302.1 GCA_025362165.1 Myxococcales bacterium
GCCCAACTGTGGTACCTCCCACCAACCACCTCCGGGCGGTTGCCCCGCGGACGGCGGCTAAATTCGCAATCAATCCTTGGGTTGGATCTTCGGGGGGATGGACACCGCCAGCATCGATCTTACCCAGTTGGATCTTCGTTCGGCGCAGGAGCGACCGGGCGCCGAAGTCGATCACGACAGTTTGCCTCAAGAGGATCGCGGGCTCGATATCTCGCGTGGCGACGAGCGCGTCAGGGGTGCTCTCCTTGATCCCCGCCACCGCGATGTGTTGCGCACCCGGAGGTGCCGCGTCGAACGAGAGCCAGCGGTCGGATACGCGCTTCGCATCGACTTGGCCTCCTCGAACCAACTCGAGCGCCGCAAGCACCTTCTTCTTTGCTAGCCGGATCAACGTTGTGGCGCACCGATCAGAACAGCTTCGCTGCAATCGCGAGTGCGACACCCCACGCCCGCTCTTGGCTTTGGCGCGGGGTCGCGCGTGGGGTCCTTCAGCCGGAGCGGCGCGGTCCGGTCATCTTTGCGGCGGAGCGGGCGCCGGCTCTGCGGCCGCGGGGTGCTTCGCGCGGTGTGCGGGGTGGTGACGGGCGCTCGCAAGACCGAGAGCGTGAAGCGCCTCGTGCCCCACCGTACGGCGGGCGGTGCGGGTCCAACGGAACATCCAGCGGGAGAGCGCTTCAACCGCCGCGTCCTTGTGCGCGGTCGCCTCCACGCGCGTGGCGATCGCGGCGTCTGCGCTGCCGATGACGTGCTCGAGCGCGTCCGCGAGATGCTCGCCGTCTTTCTGCACGGCGTGGCGGGCCTTGTCGTTCGTGTAGCTCGCGCGGATCGCCTTGCGTAGGTTGGTGTCCTCTTCGCCCTTGGCGACGTCCGCCGCGAGCTTGACGTACGCACGAATGTCCGAGACGAGGGTCGCCTGGGCGTCGTTCTGTCCGAACGAGGTGCGGAGCGCAGCGGTCGCGGCCGCGTCGGCGTGCTCGTGGATCCAACCGCGCACGTGCTCCATCTGCGTCGTCAACCAATCGCGCGCGGCCGACTCGGCGCTATCTGTGAGGTGCGCCGGCTCGTGAGCGTCTCCAGCGTGCGCCGTGGCGGTGGCGCGCTCTTCTTTGGCGGCCTTGAGGAGCTCGTTGCCCTTCTTGACGTCATTGGCGGTCATTCGGCCGTGCAAGGGATCGCTCATGGCCGACCAGATCTTGTTGTCGTGGATATGGTCGAGGAAGGCGCCGGCTTGTTTGACGACTTCGCTCGCAGACTGACGGCCGAAATGACGTGCCATGATTTTGCTCCCCTGGAGGTAGTTGACGTTGCCGAAGCAGTGTCAGAGAGGGCGCTAGGATTTTCAACCGCAAAGTTTCAACGGGCGCTCGCGGCACCGTTCGCGTTCCGACGGTCACGCGTCCGACACGCCTACGCCTTGGACGGAGGCAAATGTCGCTCGACCTTGTAGGCCCATGTCGCGGAGTCGCCCACGAAAACGAACCTCGCGCCTCCGGCGACGCTTGCGCGCTGATCCTAACCCTGGCGAAGTGCGGGCGGGAGGTTCGGCATGATCGCTCGACGACCGCACGCAACGTGGGGGCTGCGTGTTCTGGCGCTTGGCGCGCTGACGCTCTCGATCATCTCTGCCTGCGGCAGCGATCAACAGGACAGCGTCGGCTCGGGCTCCGAAGAACTCTCCAACGACGGCAGCGTGGACGGGAACGCCGATGCCGGCTGTCGTCACGTCAGCCTCGTCGCAATCAAGAGCGGCGGTCAGCAGAACTGGACGGCCAGCGCCACCCTCTCTCCGCCAATGCAGTTCGCGATTCCTGCGACGGTGCTCGTCATGCAGAACAACGCGGGCTTTCACTCGGTCAACTTCGACATCAAGGTCAGCGACGGTGGCATCGCGACGTGCGTCTACGCAGGTGGTGGCAAAGCTGCCCAGAACGCAGTCGATTACCCGTATTCACTTTCGAGCTGCACCAACGGCTTGAACGCGGGCACAATCGTTCAGAGCCAACTCGTGACGCTCACACTCATGAGCGGCGGCCTGTCCCAGGCGAAGATCGATCTGGACGAGACCGGCGGGTGCCAACACCTTGATGCGAGCGTCGACGCTACTCTCGATGCGCGGTCCGACGCGGAGGCGGGCCCAGACGTCATCGACGCGACGCTCGATGGGGAGAGCGGTGCCGACGCCGCCCCTGATGCCGATGCATCCAATCCAGATGCCGCAGATGCCGCGGACGCAGCCGATTCGGCGACGTGCGACCCATCGACGTGCAACGACAACAACGCGTGCAACGGAGCTATCCGGGATGGCGATCGGAAACGCGGTCAAGGACGCACCCCTTGGGAAGATGGCGAGTATCGCGCAGCAGGTTACGGATCAAAGCTTGTCGCAGTATAATGCGACGCTCGCGACCAATGCTGC
>JANYHY010000330.1 GCA_025362165.1 Myxococcales bacterium
TCGAGCTCGAGCGCAGTGCCGAGCTCATAGGTCACGAGCCGCGTAACCGGCAATTTCCGGCCCGCTTCCGCGATATGTGCAAGATGCAAGCATCGCGCTGCTGCGCGACGAGCGACGACGGACGAGCAAGCCGCAAGGGCCTCGCCTTTGCCGAGCGCGTCATCGAGGAACGCGTCCGCATTCACGATCGCGGTCGTTTGTTTGATCGACAGTCGCGGCCGCTGCGCTTTGAGTTCCTTCGTTGTCTCGAGCGCGCCAGGTCCCACCACGACCTCGCGAGGATCCAATCGGATCAGCTCGGCGCTGGCGCTTGGCACGTCTGCCGCCTCGCATGCGGAGAGCTCACCGGTCGAGAGATCGAGCGCCGCGATGCCGAGGAGGTGGTCCTCCGCTTCGACCGCGACCAGGAAGTGATTCTCTTTCGCGACGAGGCCAGCGTCGTCGAAGGTGATCCCTGGAGAGACCACACGCACCACTTGCCGCGGCACGATCCCCTTGGTTTTGGCCGGATCTGCCATCTGCTCGCATAGCGCGACAGAGAACCCTTGCTCCAGCAAGCGTTGGATGTAGCCGCTCGCCGCGTGATACGGCACGCCCGCCATCGGGATGGGCTCAGGGTCGTTCTTGTTTCGACTCGTGAGGGTCAGCTCGAGCGCCTTGCTCGCCGTGACCGCGTCCTCGTAGAAGAGCTCGTAAAAGTCCCCTAGTCGGAAGAACACGAGCGCGTCAGGGTGCTCGGCCTTCGCGGCCAAGAACTGCCGCATGACCGGGGTCGCGTCTTGCGCCTTGCCCATCGCGAGCTCGGCTCAGTAGTACGGCGCGTGCGCGAGACCGATCGTGTTCAGATCGATCAAGATGAGCCCTTGCGACGCTCCGTCCACGATGGCGAGCTGTCCGAGCGACTCGATGAAGCGCATCGACTGGGGCACGACCGCGTTGGTCGACGCCGTGAGGTTGATCGTCTGAGGAACGAAGCCGCCACGCACGCTGAACCTCCACTGCGCGTCGCGGGTGCTGAACGAGTACGTCGGATCCGAAGCGCTGGGGAGCTCAGGGGCGACCATGGCCGTCGCGAAGAACGGGTTTCGCAGCACGAACGACGTGTTCCTCGCGTCCTCGATCGTCGCGTTGATAGGCAGCGAACGATCGAACCGCGTCTCCACGGCTCGCGAAGACAGCAGCACTTCGCGCTGCGTGCACGACGGCACGCACGCGCGCGTCGTCGGATCGGCCACGAGGTGACTCAGTTGGCCTGACGTCGTGCTGTTCGCGATCCACTCGCCGCCCGTGCGGACCTTGAAGTGCGCCTGGTTGTGAAAGCAGCACTGCGCGCGCCGCATCACTTCCGGGTTGGTCGTGGTCGCGCGGATGTGGCCGCCGACAGCAGGTGCCTTTTCGTCCTTGTATGCGTACTGGCCGAGCACGAGGTGATCGTCGTAGGCCTCGAGGATCGGGAAATCGCGGTTGGGGCTCGCGTCGGTCACGCCCGCACCCCCGAAGGTAGTCGCGCAGAGATTGGCGCGTTGCGAGACGTCCGTCGCGAGGTCTCCGGCCCAGCAGGAGTTGGCTTGCTGCCAATAGAGGTCTGTGGCGGGGAGCACGCCGTCGATGATCTGCACGTAGTCACCGAGGCGACGATCAGCTTCGAGGGGCAGCGAGGTGGGATCCTCCGCCGTCATCGCGACGACTCGCTCGTGCCCGACGCGCGCGTCTTCGACCCCTCGGTGGCAGACACCTTGCCCCACTCCGAGGTTGAGCGTCGCGAAGTTGTCCGTGGAGGCGAGCGTGCCGGCGATCCCATCGAAGCCAGCAAGCGCGCCTTCGTACGTCACGGTCCAGTCTTGGTCGCTGTGCGCCGTCGGATCGTCGAAGCTCAGCGAGACACCTAGGTCCTTCTCGTCCGCGAACCACTTGAACGGCTTGGTGAGCTGCGCGTTCTTCGAGTTGAGCGGCGCTTGTGCACCGTTCTCGTACAGAATCGGCGTGCTCAACACTTTGGGGATGTGCGTGCCGCTGGTGTCATCGCGGAAGAAGTACAGCGAGCGCAACCGATGCGGCACGACGGCAGGAAAGAAGTACTCGTCCGTGCTCGTCACCGAGTTGTTGAGAAGAGCAATGGGGCTCGCATACGGACCCGTGTCGGTGGGCTGCTGATTGATCGCGAGGGCTCCACGGCCCCACGCGTGACCGTCGGCGGGTGCGGTGTGGGTGAGCTGACGGTCCATGTACGTCGGGCGTCGGCAAGGCGCGTCCCAGTCGTCGACGTCGATCGTGACGACTTGCCCGTTCGTGAGCGTCGCGAACGCGAAGACACCTCGCAAGCGCGGTGGGCCAATGTCGATCGCCGCGCCTCCGCCGGGCCGGTATTTCGCGGCTGGATCGTTAGGGTCGAGGTCCTTGTTGGGGTTGCACAAGATGCCCGTATCCGTCGCGCTGTTGCCAGACTGCGTGAGCTGCACATCGTGACGAACGAACGAGACAGCGGCGATCGGCACACCGAACAAGATGCGATCCGGCGGCTGGAACGGGTTGAGCTCCGCGTTCGGTTTCTGTAGCGGAACGTGCGGCGACTTGATCGGGTCGCTAACCTCGAAGACCATGATGCTGCCTTCGGCACGATCGATCGCGTATAGGAACCGCTTGTAGGAGCCGAACTCGCTCAGCACGCTGGTTGCTGGGCTGATCGCGATCGACTTGGTGGTCACGACGCGTGACGGATCGCGCGCGCTGGTCGTGAGGAGCGGATCGATCTCACGCAGCGCCAAGGGGTTCGACGCGTCGATCACGTGAATGACTGGGAGCGCGTCGTCGGCGATGTAGAGGTAGCTGCCAGCGGTAGCGAGCGAAGAAGCGTGCGGTCGTGTGCCGGGCGTGCGACGGAGCGGCCACCTGGGTTCGCTGACGCCGCCATCACCCGCGTCGCCACTATCACCCACGTCGCCACCGTCAGCAGGCGCGGCGTCGGTGCTCGCGTCGCAACCAAGCTCTGGAGGGAGCAAGTGGTGTTGGACGTGGACGGTCGTACCAAGGTCGCCCACTCGACGACGCGATTGTTTGGGGTCGTCTGGAGGCACAATGGTGGTCACGTCGATGACTGCCGAGAGATCGATGTTCGGCGCGTATGGGACGCCGTTGTCCCAACTGGGTCCGGGTGACCACGTCGGCGGTAGCGTGTCCTTGAGCTCGATCGCGCTCGTGATCACGCAGGCGGGAAGCTTGGATGCGCTCCCTCCGCCAGGCGGAAATCTGGACGGATCCGCGAACGGGTCCACGTCCATCGTGACGACCTTCGCGGTCTGGGTCGCGTTGCCCGGGAGCACGACGATGAGCTGGTACGCAGTCGCGACGCCGCCATCATCCTTGCTTTTCGCGACGATCGAGATGTTGCCCGGCGCTTGCGGGAGCTGGCACACCGGCCACGTGGTGAGCGCGATCTGCGGAGGTCGCGCCACGCCCGCGTCCGAGTAGGCCGAGTCAGAGACGTGGAAGTAGTCGCCGAGGATCGTGCTGCTCGGCAGCGCGTAGATCGCGGGCTTCTCGAGCTCCGCGGCGGCGACGAAGACCGTCTTGCCGTCTGGCGTCGCGGCGACGTCGGTCGGGAGCTGGCCCACCGGCAAGAAATTGATGCCGGGCGTGGTGGATGACACGTCAACCACCGAGCCGGCGGTCAGGTCGACCACCGCGAGCTCACCTCGAAGTGACTGAGTGACGAGCGCGAACAAGTGGAACGGCGCAGTCGCGGGATTCTGCCCGCTCACCAACGGAGCGCACTGCGCTTGAACGGCGGGCTGCGGAGGGATCGTGTTGTCGAGGTCGTCCAAGACGCGCATGCACACCACGTCCAAACGCTGCGCGCGCTCGAACGTGCGCACGACGGCGTTGGTCGTCGTGGAAGAGCAGCTCGTCTCAACGATGCCCAAAGCTGCAGCGACCACGAGGCCCGAGCCAACCACCCACCCGCGCAAAGACATGGCTCTCAAGAGCCTTTCGGCGCGGTCGGGAGGCCCAGACGAAACACGATCGTCTCGAAGCTGTCCGGGCGCGTCGCGTCGAGGTCGAGGATTTGTACGAACGAGTTCGTGAAGCTCGCCACGTACGCGAACGAGTAGCGCCGCAGGAGATCGTTGGTGCCGATGTTGATGCGCGGATCGACGACCGCAGGCTTGCCGAGCGCCGCGTCCTTGAAGTTGAAAGGATCGAACACCACCGAGAACGGGCCGAGGCCCACGCGAATGACACCCTCGAGCGCCCTCGCGTCTGGGTCGTAGACGATGACCTGCGCGGCGTCGTAGCAGACGATGAACACACGCAGCGCGTAGTTGCCCTTCACGTCGACGATGGGTGCAAGATACACGCGTGAAGGACCGCTCGGGAGCGGCACGTTCTCGCCGTTTCGGAACGAGTCAGCGTTGTAGGTCCCCGATTGACTCGTGCCGTCGTCGCCGATGTTGGCGATTACGAGCGAGGCCGGACTTCGGTTGGTGATGAAGGCTCGCGCGGGCAAGCGCGCGCACTTGAGCGTGTCGGAGTCTACGTCCGCTTGCACGCGCGGAGGTTGCGCGGTGAAGTCCACGGCAGGCACGCTCGCCTCGCAGCGGATGCGCGGCGACGGATCGATCACGATCCCGCGCGAGTCCTGTCCGCCCGCGTTCGCGCTGATGACGAAGTTCGTCTCGTCGACCAAGAACGGACGGAGCAGCGACGAAGGACCGCTCGTGCCGTCGTCGTCGTAGTAGCGGAGCATCGAGACTTGAGGCGTGGCGCGGCTCACCTCGAGGAACGATGCGCGCGGCGCGGCCAAGCACCCCGGGCATGTCGGGAAAGCGAGCGGATCGTGAGGGATCGCCGTGATGCCTACGCCGCCCCCCGGCAAACCGTCGAGGACGAACTGCAGACTGGGTGGCGTGCGTGTCTTCTGCGGAGAGGTCAGGTCTGCCGCTGACAACAGGCCCGTTCGAAACAGGCTCGTTTTGGTGTCCGACTGGTGCGTGAGTACGAGCGAGGTGCGGTCCTCCGAGAACGCCATCGCGAACGGCTCGCCTGGGAGGGTGACACCGCGGGTGTTCCCAGACTCGCTTGGGTTGGTCCCGGCGTGATGCGCGTCGCTGCAGCGATTGTCGCTCGATCGCAGACCGCAATCGAGCGCGAACGCCGGATAAGAGTTCGTGTCTGCGCTCGCCGGTGCGGGCGCGTCCGAGTCCACCGCGACGTCTGCCCACGTCAGCGACGCGTCGCCACGCACGGGCATGAACAATCGACTCGGCGCCGAGTCGATCAAGTTCCCCTGCGCGTCGCGCTGCGAGACCAGCTTCAGGTCGGTCGCGAACGCGCCGATGATGGCAGAGTCACGCTCGTACACGGTCGAGTCAGTCCCCGGAGCGCAAGTGTAGCCGCCGGCCTGAACAGCGTTCGGGTTGCCCGGGTTGAGGAGCGGCGGATTCGACGGGCAGCCAGGGAGGGGATTGGACATCAAACGCGCGACGTCTTGTCGAATGAGGTGCAGATCGTAGGACTGCACGGTCCCGCCGTTCCACTGCAGATCAAAGTCGCTGTTGACCACGTACAGCACGTTGCCGTGCTCCGAGACAGCCATCCCGATCGGGTAATAGAACGATTTGGCCGGCGGAGCTTGCCCGCCACCTGCCGAATAACAAGACGCGCCGCCAAGCGCAGCGACCGCCGCGAAGGCAGAAGCGCTACTGCCTAGAAATCGCGCGAGTCGGGACATCGAACGCGCGAAGCCTAGTCAGCAAGACGCACCCTGTCGAGGAGAAGACGACTCAGAGGAGCTCGAGGATGATCACGCCGCGTCGCCCTGGGTCTTGGTTGATGTCTGTGTCTTCCGCGGGCTTCGGGCTGCGCATCGGCTGCTGCGGGAGCTCGAGCTGCGGCTGCTCATAGCGCACGCGCTCTTCCTGCTCACGCTTTCGGATTTGCTCGATGATGAAGGGGGGGAGCATGCGGTTGGTGACTCTAAAAACAAGGTAGCAACGAGTGCTGACAGGTCAAGAGATCGGCAATTGTTCTTGATCGTTGATATGGGACAGCGAGTCATTTCTGACAAGGCGAGTGCTCATTGAGAGCTATGATGCAGCGCATGACGAGGTGGTGGTCCCGAGCTGCGTCGATCGTCGTGATCGCGCTGATTTCGGCCATTTCATGGGCTGCGCCGCTCGACACGGGATCGTCGGATTGGGAGGGGTTGGGAGACTTCATCGCGCTCGCGAAGCAAGAGCTGGGTCCGACGCAAGTCGTCGTAGGCGGGGACCTCGACTACACCCAACTCAAGCGCGAGGACGCCGTGCTGCTCATTCATCCCGAGAAGACACTCGACACCGACAGCCTCGCGCGCTTCATGCGAGATGGTGGGCGCGTCGTGCTCCTCGATGACTACGGCACGGGTGACGAGCTCCTGAAACACTTCGGCATCGAGCGGACGCCTTCGCCTCGCACACCGGCGCAAATGCTCCGTCACAACCCGGCGTTCGCGATCGCCGTGCCTGCCAGTGATCCCGCTCACTCGAGCGTGCAAGGTGTTCAGCGCGTGGTCACCAATCACCCGACGGGCGTGCGCCACCCGTCGCTGACTCCAGTGCTCGCGATCCCACAAGATGACGGCGATCAAACGCTGCTCGCGCTCGCGGGCGCGGTCAACCAAGGGCGACTGTTGGTCGTCGGGGACTCGTCGCTCGTGATGAACTCGATGCTCAAGTACCCAGGCAACAAGGCGCTCGCGCGAGGCCTCCTGCACTACGCGACGGAGGACGACGCGTGGGGAGCGCGCGGCGGTCGCGTCTACATCGTGGTCGGCGACTTCGATCAGATGGGCACGTACGGGCAGGACGAAGAAGACGCGCTCGGTGCCAAGTGGCGCGCGTTCGTCGACGTGTTGCGCTCGTTCGAACAGAACGGTGTCTCACCCGTGGTGGCCCTCGCGTTCGCCGCGATCGTCGGGCTCGGAGTCGTGCTCTGGGTCGGCTCGCGCGCGGGCAAGCTGCACCGGCCGACTCCCTCGCGTTACGTGCAGCCGATCCCGCTCGCCGCGCAGGGCGGAGTGGCAGGTCATGCCGCTGTGATCGCCGCGCCTGGAACATCGCGCGTGTTGGCGCTGCTCGAAGTGAAGGGCGCCCTCGAAGAGGAGCTCGCGCACCTGTGCGGGCTGGAGAAGACGCCCGGGCACGACGTGCTCTTGCGCGTCGTCGCTGACCTTGGCCTGCTCTCACGCGACGGCTTGATCGAGCTGCGAGCCTTGTTTCTGCGCCTCTCCGCGGTCGAGACCCTCGTGATGTCGCGTCGCGCGCAAGCGATGAAGGGCGTGAGAGACGCGGAGGTGCTCGTGGTCGCACGAACCGTGCGCCGTGTGATGCAAGAGGCCCGTGGGCGCTTCGCTGCTGCGCATCTAGCCGCTTCCTAGAGGGGTCCCCCCGCACTAGAGAGCGCCTCACAAAGCGAGACATGCGCGCGCACGATCCGTTGTACTCTCGCTGTGAATTACGTGCAGGCCGCCGCCCAGAACGAGATCTCAGCTGCGAAAGAGCGCATCGAGCACCTGCGTCGTGAGGTAAGCCGCGTCTACATCGGCACGCCGCGCGCGCTCGATTTGATGATCGTCTCTCTGCTCGCGCGGGGTCACGTGCTGCTCGAGGGCGTCCCCGGGGTCGCAAAGACGACACTCGTGAAAGCGTTCGCGGTAGCTCTCGGCTGCAGCGCGCGGCGCATCCAGTTCACGCCGGATTTGCTGCCCGCGGACATCACGGGCACGTACGTGCTCTCTCCACGCGACGGCACGTTCACGCTACGCCCTGGACCGATCTTCGCGAACGTGGTCCTCGCCGACGAGATCAACCGCGCGCCCGCCAAGACGCAGAGCGCGCTGCTCGAGGCGATGCAAGAGCGACAAGTCACGATCGAGGGTGACCGCTTCGAGCTGCCCAACCCGTTCCTCGTGCTCGCGACGCAGAACCCCGTGGACCTCGAGGGCACTTACCCGCTGCCGGAGGCGCAGATCGATCGCTTCCTCGTGCGTGTCCCCATGGGCTATCCGTCCGCGCGCGACGAGGTCGCGATGCTGCGTGCGTTCGACGTGGACCCTCCCGTCGCTCGCGCCGTGCTCACGCCACCGGACGTCCTCTCTCTGCAATCGATCGCTTCGCGCATTCACGTGGAAGAGGATCTGCTCGACTACGCAGTAGGTCTCTGCGCCTTCACGCGCTCGCACCCACGAGTCGCCTTGGGCGGGAGCCCGCGCGCGTCGCTCGCGCTGCTTCAAGCGGCGAAGGCGTACGCGATGATGCACGGCAAGTCCTTCGTATCGCCTGATGACGTGCGCGCCATGGCCGCCAACGTGTTGGCGCACCGATTGGTCCTCGTCGCAGACGCCGAACAAGACGCCAAAGCACGCAGCGCAGTCGTCGAAGAAGCGCTCGCGAAAGTCGGA
>JANYHY010000383.1 GCA_025362165.1 Myxococcales bacterium
CGTCCGCGCTCGTGGAGAGCTTCTCGCGCACCTCTACCGGAGCGGTGCGGTGCGAAAGACCGACCACGAAGAACCCTCGAGTCAAGACCCACCGAGGAGCGCGAGCGCAGACAAGCTACGAACCAGGTAGATCACGAGCACGACCACCGCGAAGCCAAAACCAGCGATCGTCCCGTAAGCCGCGCGTCGCCCGCGCCAGCCCGCCGCCGCGCGGAGCAACAAGACCACCGCGAACAGCACCCAGGTCGCATAGCCAAACGCTGCGCGCCACACGTCCACCGCGCTCCCGGCCTCCACGCGCCGTGCCCAGAGCGTGCCCGTGAGGATGCCGATCGTCAGCAGCGGGAAGCCCGCGAGCAAGAAGCGATGCTCCGCGCGATCGAGCGCGTCCAGCGGCGGCAAGCGCTGCATGATCCCGCCGAGCTTCTTGCTACGGAGCTGATTCTCCTGCACGAGGTAGGCGACAGCCGCAGCGAAAGCCAGCAAGAACAAGGCCTCTCCGAGCAAATTCACGACAATGTGAATCGGGAGGATTGCGCTCTTCATACCCTCGTCTGGTCCCTCTGCGGAGGTCGTCCCTATGACCTGCGACGCGAGCAAGAACGTGAGCGCGACGGGCGCGAAGAACGCGCCGAGCACGTCAATCGGATACTTCAAGCGCATCACCACGTAGACCGCACACGCGCTCACCGAGACCACGCTCATCGCGAAATGCATCCCGCGGATCGGGCAGATGTTGAGCACGAGAGACGAGACGATGATGTGCGTCGTGTGCAGGAGCGCACCAACACCGACGAGGCGCGCGGCCCACTTCAGCGAGGATGGGCCGACGACGCGACCGCTCAAGTAGGTGATGAACAGCACGCACGCGACGAGGTATGCGGTGGCCGTGAGCGCGAACAGTGCGATCGTGAGGCTCAAGCGGCCTCTAGTGTAGCGCGTTTCCCGGGCTCAGAGGTTCTTGAGCAGGAACTTGGCGAGGAGGTCTTCATCCGTGCCCGGCTCCTCAGCGCCGAACTCGCCGCTCGATCGAGTGCGCTTGTGCTCCGCGAAAGACACGGTCGGTGCGCCGAGCCAACCGCCGACGACATCGTACGCGTTGTCACCGATGATCATCGACCCCTCGAGGATCTCCGCGCCGAGCGCCTCGAGGTACACCTTGGTCTTCACGCGGCCCATGAGATCGTGCACGTCCGGCTGACCAGCGGCCTCGCGCAACACACGCACGGCCTCGGCGATGCGGTATTTCCGGCCCAGCGCGAGGATCGTGAGCTCTGCGCCGCGGAGATCGATCGCGCCGTCGACGAGCCACTGATCGAACGCCGCTTGCGGGAAGAAGACGCGGTTTTGCATCACCACAGGCTTGCCCTCGACTATACCAGCCGGCCTAGGATGCTGTCTTCCGCTTTGCTCGCGATGCACGAACGGGTCGGCGCCTCTTCGCGACGAGTGGAGGTCCTCGTGTGCAAGCGCGCGTTCGAGGCGCGCACCGGCGTGTTCGGTCCAGAAGACGCGTGGTTCGAGGCGCGCTCTGCGGCGTTCTTGGATGACGCGCTCAGCTCGCAAGGGATGGCGCGCGCGATCGAGCAGGAGCTCGCGTCGGAGCACCGCGCCTACGTGACCCCGCTCGAGCGCGCGCATCGGGGCTTGTTCCGCGTGCGCCGAGAGGGCAGGGGATTTTTGCTGAGTGACGCGTGGAGCTCCGTCGAATTTCAGATCGAACCCGACGACGCAGGCCTAGCTGACGCGTTGAAGAGCGCCGCTGGTTGCTTCGTCGATGGTCGGGTCGTCGGCGCGATGAACGCAGGCCACGCCGAGATCGCGCTCATGCCTGGCGCGGTCTTTCATTCGGAGGACGCGACCTCAGCCATCCTTGCGCTCTTGCCGCTCGCCCGAGAGCGTGGCCTCTCGACGACCTCGACCCTAGATTCCCTGTTGCGAATGGATCACGCGCTGCGCTCGCTCTCTCGCGTGAAGGCCGCGTTCGCGTATCGGGCCGACGCGCTCCCGAGGAAATAGAGATGCACAAGCCAGTCTTCGACGTGACCCTCCGCTCCGCGCGCGCGCTCACTCGCAACGTGCGCGAGCTCACGTTCGAGCGCACGGATGGCGCTCCGCTCGTCTTCGACGCAGGTCAATGGTTGAGCCTGGACGTGATGGTCGGCGTTGAGACGGTCCGCCGCTCCTACTCGATCGCGTCCGCGCCGGATGGGACTGGGCGCTTCGAGGTCGCGGTCACCAAGGTCGACGATGGTCCCGTCTCCACGGCGCTCCACACGCTCGTGCCTGGCGAGGTGATCAAGGCGAGCGGCCCCCAGGGCTTCTTCACGCGCTCATCCGCCAAGACCGGCCCATCACTGTTCGTAGGCACCGGCACAGGAGTCACGCCCCTGCGAAGCATGTTGAAGGACGCGCTCGCCAAGGGCGACACGCGCCCGCTGTGGCTGATTTTAGGCGTTCGGACGGAAGAGGACCTGCTCTATCGAGATGAGCTCACTGCGCTGGCCACCTCGCACCCGCAAGTTCGTGTGGAGTTCACACTATCACGCGGATCCGAAGCTTGGGCTGGTCGGCGTGGCTATGTGCAGACGCACGTTCACGAGCTTTACGACGCCATGGCCGCGCTCGGTCAAGGCACCCCGCATGTGTACATCTGCGGCCTCGAGCACATGGTCACCGGAGTGCGCGACGTGCTCCGCCGTGAGATGGCGCTCCCACGAGAGCAAGTGCACTCGGAGCGATACGACTGATCGCTCAGGTCTTACCGTGACAGTCGCAGTGCCCGTCATGAGCGTGGTGCAGGTGCCCGTCTACGACATAGTCCACGTGGTCTTCATGCACGGCGGTCTCATGGCCGCAGCCAGGCCCGTGTGCGTGCGACGCATCATGGTCAGCGCAAGAGTGATCGGATTGACAGCAGTTGGCGGTGTGAATGTGGTTCATGTTCATGTGCCTCGTCTCTTCGTACGCGCGAGAGGAGCAAACGATTTCTCATGCAGTCACGATCGGTTTTGCGCAGACAAGCAGGATTCGAGCGCGGAGCTTCACCAACACTCCTACGCTCGCGCTCGCCAGGTCTTCCCTTCTTTAGGGCAACACTTCGCCGTTCTTGTAGTCGCCCATCAGTTTTTGGGCGTCCGGCGGCAACAAGAGGGAATCCCAAGTGTCCTGTTCGACGCGATTGTCCAGCAACAGCCCGAGGTGCAAGTGGGGCACTCCATTGGCCACTCCAGACACGCCTATCAACTCTCCAGCCTCTACGTGAATGACCGTCCCGAGGTCGCCCTCGTGCTTGGTGTTCTCCAGCGCCGATAGGTGTGTGTAATAGAGGTGAGTGACCCTGTGTCCTTTGTACTCGAGCGGAACATCCAGCGCGACGCGGACACTGTTGGGTGTGTCGTGCCCGTACTTCCAGAGCGTGTGCCCGTTCTCCGAGTAGTCGAGCGTGCCCGCCGCCATCGCATAGACCGGTTTGAAGCGCGCGGAGATGTCGACTCCAGTGTCTCCCATCCAGCCGCCCACAGAGCCGCCTGGCAATGGACTGTGCAATAGCGAATTGCGCAGACGCGCCGATCGCGGCTTGTTCGCGCCTCCCGAGACGATCGGCGGCGGATCGTTCACGACCACACTCGCGTCGACGACAGGCGCGCTCACGGCGATGGCGATTTGTGACCGTGGTCGACCTTGGGTCGGCGTCTCAATCGCCGCAATTGCATGAGTAGGAGTCTCTGGCGCTCCGCAAGCGAACAGGAGGGCACAAACAGCTCCGAGGCGAGATGATCCTGGCATTGCCAGTACGTCGCACCTCGGAAGGATTGTGTGACGCTGCGTTTGTCTACAGCGGGCCCATCGGGTCGCCGCAGGTGCCGTAGGTCTTGGTGAGGCCCCACGTGTCGATGTTTGCGTTGCCACAAGCGCCGGCGTCGCCGCACTTGTTCTTCATGTCGTTGGCCTTGGGGTCACACAGCAAGGCTTTGTCTTTGCCGGAGCAGGTCGCTTGGCATGTGGCCTTCGCCGGATCGATGTTCGCGTCGAGGCAGCACACGTTGTTGCCAGCGCAGTCCACAGCGCTCGCACATTGCAAATCAACGAGGCCTTGTCCGCATGCGCCAGCGTCGCCACCTGCGCACACGAAGATGAGCGGAGGGCCCAAGTCTACGCAGCAGGACTGCGACGGCAGCGCGCACGTCTGCTTGCCGCAAGAGATGGAGCTGCTGATGAGACCGCTGTCTCCCGCGTTGCCGGAGTCTGGGTCGACGAACCCATCTGGGTTGTTGTTGGCATCACTCACAGTGCCGTCTTTGTTGCCGCCGCCGTCGAGGTTGTTGCTGCCATCATTGCCATTTCCAGAGTCTGGCGTGGGAATGCCGGTCGTCGCAGTGTCTCCGCCACACGCGGCCACGAGACCAACAGCGACCGTAAGGCAGGCCATGATTGAGCGCATAAGGAACCTCCGTCCGCGTGGTGCCGCGGCGCATCTATAGGAGTTGGTACCTGAACGCTGGACCGTCCAGGCAAGAATCTACAAAGCTCAGTAGCCTTTGCGCGCGACCGCGTCGTCGCCGAGCTCGATCTCGGTGCGCGATTGAGTCACGAGGCACGCGGCGGAGTGCTCGCGTGTTGTCAGAACTCGCAGCTCGCCGGCGACCTCTTCAGGGAGCTTGGCGTCGCTCGGGGGGCTGGGAACGCGCTCGATCGCAGCCGGAGAGTCGCTCTCCAGCGAGATGCGATTGCCAGCGACGTCCGAGGCTAGGCTCTTGTGCCAAGCGTCTCCGCGGCGCACGACGAACAATCGATTGCCGGGCTTGAGACCTTCAGCAGAGCCCTTGTCGATGAAGACGATCTGATTCTGCCCATAAAACGTGTGCGGATAGACGCTCGCGAGCACGTTGGCGACGATGTCCTGGTCATTGCGCACGGGCGGCACCACGTTGAAGCGTCTGCCCACTGGGCCGATGCGCGCGCCGCGCTCGACCACGTCGAGAGTCTCGGAGATCACTCCGCGCGCGATGTGCGTGGACGGGTCCCACTGATCGACGCGCACGGTGCCCTGGATCTGCACGAGCTTGCCGGTGCCCGCCTTTCGAATAGGACGAAAGATGGTGAGCTCTTGTCCAATGCGCACGTCGTGGCCGGGCGCGATGCGCACATAGACCTCGTCCGTGTCGGTCAAGAACATCTTGTCGACAGACGCGCCGCTGATGGTTCCCCAATCATCTTTTTGATCGTCGTCGATGAAGCCGACGTCGCGAAGGAACACAGTCTGCGGAACGACTTGCCGCCGCTTGTCGACGAACGACCCGCCTCCGTCCCCTTGGGCCGTGACTGGTTGCGAAGTCTGCACGCCGTTCACTCGAGACAATCGGAGCAGATCACCTGGATAGATCCAGTGTGGATTCTGCAATTGTGGATTGAAGGACCATACTCGCGGCCATTGATAGGGATTGTGAAAGTAGGTGTCGCAAATGGCCCATAACGTGTCGCCTTTGCGCACGACATAAGGGTCTGGCAGCGAGCCCTCTCCCAATCGAACACTGTCGCCACTGCCGCCCTCCAGGTACGCGTGCCCGTTAGGGTTGCCATACATCGAGCCGCCGCCGGCCCCCTTCGGGCCGAGATCGAAGGAGTCTTCTTTGTCGCCCGAAATGGGCCTCGACGAGGACCCAGTGTTGTTGCCGCCGCCGACCGGCGTGCCTGGAGGAGGAGGAGCTACGCCCCCTGGATAATAGTTGGTAGTGGTGTTGCTCGGCGTCGCAGGATCCGGCACTTGCGCCTGCGCGACCGCCGCG
>JANYHY010000402.1 GCA_025362165.1 Myxococcales bacterium
AAAACGACCCCAGGCCTTTAGTGTCGGCCGGCTCAGGGAAAAGCACCGCGCGCTCGCCGGTCGTTGCGGCGGATAGGTGGCTGTGGGGGTGAGAGGATTGGTCGGCTTGTTAGCATGCTAACAAGGTTGGTCTGGGGGGAACGTGGGGTCGCGACTGCGGTAGGTGCGCTTTGTGTTGAAGACACGTATGGTGTGCTTCGGTTTTTTGGAGGAGCACATGAAGGTCCGTATTTTCTTGGCGTTTGGTGTGGTGGGGGCGTTGGTTGCGGGCTCGTTTGTGGCTTGCGGTGGTGATGCGGTCGTGGAGGTGAAGGACTCGAGTGTCGTGGACACCTCGATCGCCGACACGAGCGTTCCCGATACTTCCGACGCGACGCCTCCATGCCCTGTGCAAGGCAATCTTCAAGACCTGCTCAAGTTCGACGCCGCCGGCATCGACGCATCGGGAGTGAACCTCTCGGTGTGCTTCGACTGCCTCAACACGAACTGCAAGTCCGACATCAACAAGTGCAACGCAGACTGCGACTGCAAGACCGGCGTCGTCAACTTCGCCACGTGCGTTCAAGGCGGCGGCAAAATCCAGACGTGCGGCGCTGGTCTCGTGCTCGGCCTAAGCGGAAACGCCCAAGCCATCGCCACGGGTCTGCTCACATGCGCCCAATCGAGCTGCGGCGCCCAGTGCGTCCCCCCCGACGCCGGCTCACCAAAAGACGCCGCCACCGACGGCGGCTGATCACCGCTCCCAAAAAGCGAAACGAGCGCCCCCAACGGGAGGCGCTCGTTCTTATTTCTCACCCCTCCGCCACCTATCCGCCGCAACGACCGGCGAGCGCGCGGTGCTTTTTCCTGTGCCGGCCGACCATGTCGCACGCGCCATAGTTGAAACGACCCCAGGCCTTCAGTGTCGGCCGGCCCAGGGAAAAGTACTGCGCGTCGCCGAGCCCCAACCCAACACCTCGATAGGTGCCCCCCGCCTTCCCTTTCGCGCTATTGGATAGGCATGCGCTTAGTCTTGTTGCCGGTCGTGATCGCCATCCTCGTCGAGGGCGCTTGCTCTACTACTCCTTCGGCGACGGTCGCGCCGCCCACCGCGCGCTTCGACACGACCACCAACGTGATGCCTGGCTTCATGCATGTGCCGTTTCCCTCGGACGCGTACCTGTCAAACGGCAAGGTGATCGATCTGCCGGGGGTGGACGCGGTCGTCAAATCGAACTCGAAGTTCCTCACGAAGGCGATCGCTGGACTCGACGGCTTCTCGCGAGTCGCCGCTTCGCTCTTTTATGTCGACGACGCGAGCAAGGGCTTCGACGACGATGGCGTGGCTTTGCCGGCGGATGTGAATCCTGCGTCGCTGCCGATCTCCGAGCCCGACTGCACTGACGACAAGAGCGCGGTGTATTTGATCGATTTGGAGGCAGCGGACGCCGCGCACGCGCGTGTTCCATGCCGCACCGCGTATCACACGACCCAATCGCAGCGAACGCGCCCTGTGCTGGGGATCGCGCCCGCGCGGGGCATCGTCCTCGAAGAGGGTCACAAGTATGCCGCCGTCGTCACGAGCCGCGTGAAGGACAAAGCAGGTAGGCCGATCGTCGCGAGCCGTGACTTCTTGGTGGCGGGCACGGGCCCCTTGGCGAGCGTCTACAAACCGGCGCTCGACAAAGTGCGAACGTTCTTGGGCGATGCGCTAATGGTTGACAAAGCAACCGTCGTCGCCATCGCTCCGTTCACGACGAACACGACCGCGCGCGAGCTCTTCAAGGCGCGAGACTGGCTCGAGGATCAGCCTGCGGCGAAGGTGAAATGGGACGCGTCGTCGATCGCGCCGATGGGAGCGGTGAAGTTCGCCAAGCCCGACAACACGAGCACGGTGCCGCCAGGCTTCATCAGCACGGACGACTGGCTCGGCACGGTCGCGAGCACAGACAAGCTGATGGACGGCTCAGACGATCCGGACGTTCACCTGAGAGTGCGCGCGCACGACAAGATCGCGGCGCTCGGCACTGCCGTGTTCGACGCAGTGAACTTCATGAAGATGGGTGGCAGCGTCGGCGACACGGACTACCACTCGTTCACGCGCGATGCGCAGGGCAACCTCATCCCTTCGCCAGACGCGCCGACGGCGAAGATTTGGATCTCTTTCGCCATCCCCACGGGGATGATGCCCGCGACCGGCTGGCCCGTCGTGATCGTGCAGCACGGCCTCAGCAGCTCTCGGACCTTCATGCTCGACATGGCCAACACTTTCTGCGCCGCAGGATGGGCGGTCGCGGCGATCGACAGCGTCACGTTCGGCGCGCGCGCGTTCGATGCTTCTTTCCAGAAAGACGTGACGACGAACTGGGCCAAGCCCGCGAAGATGACGGATCCGCCGATCCCGGGCGTGAAATACAAAGGCCCTGACGGCTTCGCGGACTCACCCACCATGGGCAGCGCGGATCTGTTCGGCAGCCTGCTCAACATCGGCGCCCTTCGCGATCAGTTTCGCCAAGCGGAGTTCGACACCGCTCAGGTGGTCAAGCTCCTCCGCTCCAACCCAGACTTGTCGCCGTTGAAGACGGGCGTGGACGTGCCGAAGCTCGACGCATCCAAGATCGCTTACATGGGCGACTCACTCGGCGGCATCGAGGGCTCGGTCGCCGCGGCGATCGAACCAAACGTGAGCGCGTGGATCCTCAACGTCCCCGGCGGCGGGCTCATCACGGACCTCGGCTGCTACTCGCCCGACATCAGCGCGCAGCTCGGCGTCGCAGGCGGGCTCAACTTTGCGTTCCTCGCGGACGTGTTCACGCCGACACACCCGCTCGTCACGCTCGTGCAGACGATCGCCGACGGCGGTGACCCGCTGTACTACGCGAGCGCGATCATCAAGAAGCCACAACCGTTGAAGGGTCAACCAACGAAGGCTCGCAACGTCGTCCACGTGCAGGTGGTGTTCGACGAGGTCGTCTCGAACGAGTCGAGCGAGGCGCTCGCGCGCGCGGCGGGTTATGCGCTCGCGTCACCAGACGTGGGCTCCAACGCGGAGATCTCGGATCTGAAGAACCCGACGAGCAACCCGCATCGGATCGCGTTCGACAGCGCCAAGCCAGACGCACAAGGCGCGATCCACGACGCGCCGAGCATGGGCAACACGGCTGTGCTCGTGCAGACGCTCTCGGGTGTTCACGGCGGGGACTTCTACTCGTCGGTCGGCACGCGCAACTTCAACGCTCCCTATGCACAGCTGGACGCAGTGAACCCGTTCAAGCAGCGCACCGCGCTCGACGAGAACGACAAGTGCTCGGCCCCTCCCTGCGCGTACCACGTGCGCTGCGCGTACCGGGCGCTGCAAGCGATGGGCGTAG
This sequence comes from Myxococcales bacterium, assembly GCA_025362165.1. Taxonomy (GTDB): domain Bacteria; phylum Myxococcota_A; class Polyangia; order Polyangiales; family Polyangiaceae; genus JANYHY01. The sequence continues at coordinate 3,351 of JANYHY010000402.1, forward strand.
GCTTCATCGCAGACGCGTTCGCCGGCACGGTGCCGCGCGTCAAGGGGTTGCCATTGCCGGTGCGCGATCTCGATGATGACGGCACGCTCGACGCGACGGACCCCGACCCGAACGATCCCATGGTGCATTGATGTGGCTCGGCGTCGGTGAGCCAGACCGTCGCGCGGACATGTTCGGCGGATCGGGCGAGGTGCGCGTTTGGAGCCTGTTGCGAGGCTCGCTGCCTCCGTTCGACTGCGTGCTCGGCTGCGAGCTCGACCCAGGCGGGCACGTGGGCGAACACGTGCAAGATACATGTACCGAGGTGGTGATCGTGACGGACGGTCATGGGCAAGCGTCCGTGAGCGGAGAGCCGATCACGCTCCGACCAGGCATCGTCGTCTCGCTCCCACTCGGCGAAGCGCTGTCCTTGACCAACCACTCGCAGACAGCGCCGCTGCGCTACTTGATCGTCAAGGCGCGGGGTAGCGGATGACTTGCCACTTCTTCGTCTTCTCCACCCAGCGGCCGACGTCGACCGCGCCGATCCACGTGGGCAGCGAGCGCATCTCGACCTGACCGTCTGCGAAGGGCGCGCACCCCGCGACGTCTTGATCGATGCACACGAGCTGCAGCTGGCCGTTGGCGTCCAGGTCTGCCTTCGCTTCGCACGGCCCCTCGCGATCGGCGCACACGACGCGTAGCTCCGCGGTGCGCGAGTCGATCAGCTTGCGCGCGTCGGGGGACTTCATCACGCGCACGTCCTCGGTGCGGTAGTAAAAGAGCGAGATGCCGTAGATTTGATACGGGTCGTTCGTCGCGATCGTCTCGGGGCCTGGGTGATCGCGCAGATACTTCTCCGTGACGACGACGAACGTCTTGGGCAGCGTGACGAGCCCGAACATCACGACGAGGTTGATCGCGTAGAGGACCTTCGCGAGCGCACTGCCGCGCATCGCCCACAAGCGCTCGAAATGGCTCGCGCCAACCGCGGCGTGAAACGACGCGAGCGGGAGGATCGGAAAGAGGAAGCGCTCTTCTTTGTGCGAGATGATCATGTGCGCGACGAAGAACGAGAGCACGGCCCACGTCGCCACGTGCTTGCGAGTGAGCCACAGTCCGATGAGCGCGAACACTATGATCGCGACCGACAGCGGCGCGAACGGATGTTGATGCGGCAGCCAGAAATAGGCCCACGGAGGATCCGTGCTGAATCGCGCGGCGGCGCCGCTGAGGAGGTTCATGCGGAAGTAGTTGAGCGGCGTGAACGTCGCTTGCCCATAGCCCCACACGTCCACGAGCGACCCTAGAGCGATCGACGGAACCGCGCCGAACACGAGCTCGATCACGCTGGGCCACCTTCGTTCACCATGCAGAGCGGTCCACGCGATGATGCCGGCGGCGGCGATCCCGACTTGGAACCTGAGCTCGAACGCGAGCCCCAACAGCGCGCCCGCGATCAGGTGACGCGCTCGAGTGGGCCGCGACAAGAGCGCGACCGCGGCGGTGAGAGCAGCAGCGCTCGTGGCCTCCGACGAAGTGCGCACGGCGAGGTACGGAACGTAGAACGCGAAGCACGCGATGAGGAGCGCCGCGCGACGCTGATCCACGCGCGGACACCACACCTCGAGAGCGCGCGACAACAGGTAGATCGATCCGAGCGACGCGAGCGCAGAGGTAGCTCGAAAGAGCCGCGCCACCGCGAACGGATCGACGACACCAAGCCAGCCTGCCGCGCGCGCGATCCCGAAGTAGACCGCCGGCAAGAGCCAGGGTCGAATGTGCGCGCCGAACTCCCAAGGGAGCTGCGAAGACGCGGTGGTCCCGAGCTTGAAGCTCGCGAACTCGATCGTCTGGAAGTATTCGTCGGCCTGATAGAAATCGATGCTCGTGATCGTCGCGAGCAAGAGCGTCGCCGCGAACGCGAACATCACGACGCGACGAAATCTCGCCCACTTCTGCTCGTCCGACGACACGCGCGGAACATATCAGGGACTGCTACGCGCGGGGGTGAGGGGCGTGCTGCTGGCTTGTCGCACGGCGATGGCTCGCGTCGTACTTGCCTACTTCTTGGTTCTGCAGGCCTGCGGCGCTCGACGCGATGATCGGCACGATCACAAAGTAGGGTACGCTCGGATTGCGGAGGTGCGCACGTGAACGAGCGAGCCAAGCGCTGGTCGGTTGTGGTCGTCGTGGTTCTGCTCGGTCTCGCCGCTTGGCAGGCCGCGTGCTCGAGCTCGAGCGACCTGCCACCTGGTCCGACGACCAACGACGGCGGCAACAACGAAGAGACCACGCTGATCGGCGACGGCGGCGCGAGCGCGCTCGCGATCAGCCCGCAGAATCCAGCCGTCGACGTCACGATCAACAACGGCGTGATCACGACCGCGCCGCTCACGTTCACGGCCTCGTCGAAC
>JANYHY010000418.1 GCA_025362165.1 Myxococcales bacterium
CTATTGAATCGACGGCACTAGGAAATTCGCGGGAGCGAATTTCGGGTTTGGGCGAAGCCCAAGTAGACCGTCTAGTGCCGCGATTTGCGGCGAAGCTGCTCGTGCGCAGCACCCGTCGTTTCGACGGAATCGCGGCACTAGAGGGTGGGCAGACCTTGTGCCTGGCCTTCCAAGGGCTTAGGCTCGAGGCACAATGGAAGGTATTACCTTGGGGATACTCATCGGGGCGGGCGTCGTGATGTTGGCCAAGAACGGTCGACAGCGCGTCAAGAAGGCGATTGGCTGGTCTGCCCGACAGACCGGCTGGCTCATGGCGCGTGTGAAGTCGGACGTGGCGACGGCCAAGCGCGTAGCTCGAGAAGAGTTCGAGCGCGAGCGCGCAAACCCGCAGCCGATCGTGGACGTGGTGGTGCCGTCGGAGCGCGTGAGCGCGAACGGCACCAGCCCGCTGTCGCCGCCGTCCTGAGTCACGGCTTGAAGTTCATCATTCCAGCTCCGAATCCCTCGGGGAACTGGAAGTGCAACCTGCCATGTGCGTGTCGCGTGCTGTGACGCTCGCACCAGAGCTGCGCTCCATGCGTGTTTCGTTGCGTCGTCAAGCAATCGGCGCACGGCGGCTCGATTTCGGGGACCGACTTCCCGTGATAATCCGCAGGGCGTACGACGAGCACGGGACATGACGCCTTCTTGACGACCTGCTCGGCGACGGAGCCAAGCATGAGCTTCTTGAGCGGACTGTAGTCGTGCGTGCCTACGACCACGAGGTCGGCGTGAAGGCTCGCCGCCAGTTGGACGATCTCCATCCACGGCGCGCCTGCGGCGAGGTGCAGCACCACCCGCTCCGGTCCGACCACTTCCTTGGCGACCTTCTCCAAGAGCTCACGCCCATGTTCGAGCGCCTGCGTCGTGCTCTGACCTGCGTCCAGCGGCAAGGACAGGCAATGCACGATGTGCAGCTCGCCGAGTGAATGGGTGGCCTCGCGCGCGGCGGCCTTCACGACCTCATGCGCTGCCTTGGAATCGTCGATCCCTGTGAGGACGACGTTACGTGCTGTGGTGCTCATGCCCAACACGTTGCGAGGCCCGTGCCGAGGGTGTTGGCGCGAGCTTTTGTCTGGTCTGCGCCAAACCGAGCAGAGACGTGACGCGCGAGTTGCCGAAGCACGCAGGGTTTGCGTGCTCGCTGCTCGATCAGCGACCGGCTTTGCGAGCGCGCGTCTTGACTGCGTGGCGAAGGAGCACAGTGCTGCCTTTTGCGCCGGGGATGCCGCCCTCGATGAGCAGCAGGTGCTTTTCCGGGATCACCTGAGCGACCTTGAGGTTCTGCATCGAGACGACCTCATCACCGTAGTGACCAGCCATCTTGATGTTCGGGAGCGTGCGGCCCGGCGTCATGTTCGTACCGATCGATCCGCCGTGACGGAAGTACTCGTGCGTGCCGTGCGATCCGACTCCGCCCGCGAAGCTCCAGCGGCGCATGACGCCCGTGAAGCCGCGGCCGCGCGTGCGACCTTGCGCGTCGACTTTCTGACCGGCGGTGAAGATCTCTTCGATCTTCATGACTCCCCCGACCTCGAACTTGGCGGCGAACTCTTCGGTGCAGCGAAGCTCCTTCACCACGCGCTTCGGCGTCTGGTTCGCCTTCTTGGCGACCTCTAGCTGCGCCTTGTTGGTGTGCTTCTCTTTGCGCTCGCCCATGCCGAGAACGAGGGCGACGTAGCCGTCCTTCTCTTTGGTGCGCTTGCTGATGACGGTGATCGGGCCTGCCTGGATGACGGTCACGCGCTGGACGTTGCCGTCCTCCGAGTAGATTTGCGTGTTGCCGAGCTTCTTGCCGATGATGCCGGGGTTCGTGTTCATGGTCGTCGTGTCCTTCGAGAGCTCGGGAAGGGTGGTACTGCTGGAGACCTCTGGGTCATCGGCTTTGGACCGAGCGTTCGGAGCTTCGAACGGGAATGACCTTTTGGTTCTTTGGGGAACGCGCCTTTTGTCCGCTTTTTCCTCTCTCGTCAAGCACTCGAGGGGTTTATGCTCCTCTGCCAACCCGAACTGGTCTGAGAGGAGAACCGTGGACGCCCTATTTTCCCGCACCAAAGAGCTCGTCGAGGCTACCGTCACCAAGCTTGGGCTCGACGCCCAGAAGGCTCGCGTCAAGGACGAGCCACAACAGCGGAGCTGGACGCTCATGCGCGGGAGCGCGTCGGTCTTGGTTACCGCGATCATGAAGCCCGAGCAGAAGAACGTGTTCTTGCGCGTCGCCTCGCCCGTCATCACGATGGCGGACGGTGATCGCGGGCCGTTGTACAAGCGCCTGCTGGAGCTCAACGCAGGAGGCCTCGCGAACGCTGCGTTCGGCGTCATGGGCGATCGTGTGGTGGCCGTGAGTGAGCGACCCGCTGAGGGTCTGGACGCGAGCGAGGTCGAACAGATGATTCGTCATCTATCCGCCGTGGCGGACACGTACGACGATCGGCTCGTCAAAGAGTTCGGCGGCAAGCGAGCCTCGGACAAAGCCTAGAGTGTTTCTGAGCGCACGCGCTCTCCTCGCCTCGATGGTCGTCCTTTCTTCGACGCCTGTGTGGGCGCTCGACGGCGAGGTGACGAGCGACACCTCTGCGCAGTTCTACGATCTGCGGAGCCCCACGGGCGAGACGATCCTCTCGCGACGCCGGCTGACGACGACGCTCGGCGTGGGCGCATACGATCTTCTCGGCAAGGAGCGCGGTGTCGGCCAAGAGCACCAGCCCGACCTCGTGTTCCGCGCGCGCCTCCGTTACGACTCCGACTACGGCGCCGATCCGAACGAGGCCGCGGCCGCGTCGCTCGATCGCCTGGTGCCAGGCTTCTCGCGCGGGCCTGTCGATCTCATGTACGCCTACGTCGAAGGTCGCCGCTTCCTCCATGGCGCGCTCGGATTTCGCGTGGGCCGGCAGCTGACGACAGACGCGCTCGGCTGGTGGGCATTCGATGGCGCGCGCGTGACGGTCAACACTCCTGCGTACCTCACGCTCGAGGGCTGCGGCGGCATGGAGGTGCGCGGCGGGCTCCCCTTCTCCGGCGCGATGGGGCGTTGGGAGCGCGACGGCGTGTGGCGCGGCGATCGCTCGGGTTACGACGCGTCGACCTACACCTCGTTCCAACAGGCGGACATCGCGCCCGCGTTCGGCGCCGCGATCGAGGCGAGCGGCGTGTCGTGGCTCCAAGCGCGCCTCTCCTACAGACGCGTGTACAATACAGGCGACTCGATCATTGCGCAGTTCTCTCCAAGCGATACGACTCCTGCGACGTTCGGCGGCACGCGCATCTCTTCCGAGCGCATCGGCTACGCGCTCACCGCGACGGCCTCGAAGATAGGCTCGATTCAAGGCGGACTCGCGTACGACGTGTATTCTGCACGTTTCAACAATCTCTACGCAACCGCGGACGTCTACGCGGGCAAGAAGCTCACGCTCTCTGTCGACTACGACTACTACCGGCCCACGTTCGACGCCGACAGCATCTTCAACTTCTTCGCCGCCGAGCCCACGAGCGACATCGGCGGGCGAGCGCTCTTCGACGCGACCAAGCGCTGGGCGTTCTCTGGTGGCGCGCACGTGCGCACGCTGCAGAACCAGACCGCCGACCACATCGAAGGGTCCACCAACAGCAGCCCACAACAGCCTTCGCTCGCGATCTATCCGTCGAACGGCGTCGAGTTCGACGAGGGCGGCAACCTGGGCGCGCGCTTCAAGCGAATGGACACGACGCTCGCGCTCCGCGCTGTCGGCAACTGGGGGCATGGCGGCGACCGAATGGGCGCAGACCTCTCGGGCGAGCGAGTCATCGAGGGTCGCTTCGTGCTCACGGGTCGTGTCGGCGCGTGGCAGTGGGAAGACAAGCTCCGACCCGATCGCAGCGCCACCAACATCGGCTACGTCGCCGGCGTCGGCTACCGCTTCGCGCCGCGCTCGCAGGCGAGCTTCGACTTCCAGCACGACATCAACCGCCTCGTCGGTCATCGCTTTCGCGCGATGGTGTGGCTCACCGTGGCGGTGTTCCGATGAGCTTCAAGTGGCTTATTTTTGCCCTGATCGCGCTCTCGGTCGCGATGGCGTCCGGCGAGCCGACGAACGCGGTCGCCACCAACTCACTGCCGCCAGGCGCTTCGGTGGACGACTCGGGTCCGAGCGACGTCATCTTTCCTGCGCAACAGCTCACGATCAAATTCGATCACAACAAGCACATCGCGCGAGGCCGGACGTGCGTGAGCTGCCACGCGAGCGCGACCACCAGCTCCTCCATCGCAGACAAGCTGACTCCGCCCGGGACCACGTGCGACGACTGCCACCAAACCGACCACCGAGATCTGGCCGCGGTGAAGCCTGGCTACGACGCGAGCGGGCAGTGCGCGTTCTGCCACGAGGGCTACAAACAAGGTGATGGCAACGCCGTCGCCAAATTCGTGATCCCGCGCGCGAACATGGTCTTCTCGCACGGCAAGCACTCCGCGCGAAACATCGGTTGCCAGCAGTGCCACGGCGCAGTCCAGGATCTCGGGGAGGCCACGCGCGATCAGATGCCACGCATGCGTGGGTGCTTCGGCTGTCACCAGAAGCCCGACGTCGCTTCGCGCGGAGATGCCAAGGGCGCGTGCGACACTTGCCACATCAAGGGTTCGGGCAGCGAGGCGGGTCAGCTCAAGACGATGTTCGCGGCAGGCGTGCTCAAGCCTCCCGCGTGGCTGCACGACGCCGAGCACGGGCCGGACTTCTTCGAGCGCCACAAGCGCGCGGCCGGCGCGGACTCGCAGTTCTGCGCCAACTGCCACAAGGAGGACTTCTGCGCGGACTGCCATGACGGTCGCACGCGCGTGCGATCGATCCACCCGGCGGACTACTTGAACATGCACCCGATCGAGGCGCGCATGCAGACGCAGCGGTGCACGAGCTGCCACCGCGAGCAGAGCTTCTGCGTGCCGTGTCACCAGCGGATCGGCGTCGCCGAGAGCGGACCCACCGCCGCGAAGATCTCCTCGAGCTTCCACGGGCCGGCCTGGAACTCGACGCCCAAGACGCCGCAGCACCACGCTTTCGAGGCCGAGCGCAACCTGAACGCCTGCGTGAGCTGCCACGTGGAGCGCGACTGCGTGGCCTGTCACGGCAGCCGAGGCAGAAGCGGCTTCGGCGGCGGCATGAGCCCACACTCCGCGGGCTTCCTCGCGGGCTGCACGACGCAGATGCGACGCAACCCACGACCGTGCTTCGTATGCCACGATCCTCGCGACTCTGAGCTGCAACCATGCCGCTGACGCGAAAAACTCTCGCAAGGTCCTTGCGTGCACTCTGCGCCGGGGGATATACGAGGTCCCCTCTGCCGGAGGACTTTAGTGAAAGATCTCGTCACCTACCTTCTCGACAACATGTACTTGGACTTCCAGGGCGAAATCTCGCTCGATACAGTCCGGCAGTTCCTCCGCGGCGACGAGAGCCGCGAGGCGAAGGCCCTCTTGGCGAAGCTGATCGCGGACAAGGGCGTGGACGACCTCTTGATCACGCTGGCGGACTGCCTCAAGGAGCACATCCGCGCCGGGATCAACGAGCAGACCGTGCGCGAGCAGCTGTCGCTCTACTCCGACAGCTGAGCGTCCTTCTCGCGAGCGCCCTCGCGCTATCTTGTGATCAGGGCGCTCCCACGGACGACAACGGCGTCGGGCCGTCGATCCATTTGATCGCGACGAACGCAGACGCGGCGCACAAGATCCCAACAGACGGTTCGATCACGCTGACGTTCGACCGCTTGTTGCTGCCGTTGAGCGTGACGCGCCAGTCGGTCGCGTTCCGAGACGCGTTCAACCAAGCGCCCGTTTCTCCGGTCGTCATCTACGATCCGGTGTCGCTCACGGTGACGATCTCGAGCCCTTCGCCAGATCAGCCATGGTTGCTCCCGAACCAGCCGTACAAGGTGATCTTGACGGTCCCGAAGGACGTCAACGACATGGGGGGGCTTCGCGCGATCGACAACGCGACGCTCGATCACCCGTACGTCATCGAGTTCTTCACGACGAGCGATCCGCAGCGCCCTCCGCAGCGCCCGATCGCGCGGACGACCTCCGATCCGACGGACCGCGCCAAGCTCGTCAAAGACAGAGCGCCTGCTGGCCCGCTCGGTTATTGCGACGTCCAACCCATCTTCCTCACGAGCTGCGGGGTCGGCGGTCATTGTCACAACGCGACGGATCAGAACCCGACCGGCGACTTCCCACCCATGGGCATGCTGCTCACGACCGCCGAGGGCATCCGCAACACAGCCATCGGCCGCGCGAGCGAAGAGATGAACCGCGGGGCTTCGAGTGCTCCGCTCGCTCCTGGCAGGCGCTTCGGCGAGAACATGCCGATCATCGATCCGGGCAACCCTGGCGGCAGCTACCTCATCTACAAACTCTTGGCGCACGGACCTGCCACGTCACCGGCGATCAGCGACGACGAGGCCGCGCTGCTGCTCTGGCGGATCGCGGGACAGGCGATGCCGCCCTCCGTGATCGACGGCAAGCAGAAGCCGCCGCTGGCTTTGGAGCAAGCCGAGACGATCTCCAAGTGGATCGCCCAAGGGGCGCGCGTGGACGTGGACGATTGTCACTAGCGGTTCATTGGGCGACGCGATTGCGGCCACCTTGCTTGGCGCGGTAAAGGGCGGCGTCCGCGCGTTCGTAGAGCTTGTCGGCTGGCTCGTCGGGGCGGCGCTCTGCGACCCCAAGGCTGATCGTGCACGAGAGGTGCGTGTCTGCGACGCCGAACTGTCCGGCCACCGCTGCGCTGCGCAGGGACTCCGCGACGGTGAGCGCGTGCGTGAGCGTTGCTTCGGGCAAGATCACGCCAAACTCCTCGCCACCGGTCCGCGCGAAGACGTCCAGATCGCGGAGCCGTGGAGAGAGCTCGGCGGCGAGCTGTCGCAACACTGCGTCGCCGACGACGTGCCCATACGTGTCGTTCGTCTTCTTGAAGTGATCGATGTCGAGCAACACGAGGCACAGCGGGAGCTTGCCGCGCTTGGTACGTGCGAGCTCGCGGTCGATGGCCTCGTTGAAGTAGCGGCGGTTGTAGATTTGCGTGAGACCGTCCACGGTGACGAGGCGATAAATCTCGTCGTGGTAGCTCGACTCGACGTCGCCACCGCTCAGGAACTTGATGATGGTTCGGCCGATGCGCACGCGGTCGCCGTTCTTGAGCGCGCGCTCCTTGACTAGCTCGTCGCCGACGAACGTGCCGTTGGTCGATCCCAGGTCCGTCACGAAGTACGCGTCGTTGTGCCGCGCGATGCGCGCGTGTGCTCGGCTCACCGAGTCCTGATCGAGCGGGATGTCGCTGGAGGAGCTCCGCCCGATCGTGATGATGCCCCCAGTGAGCGCCCACCGCTTGCCGAGCTCCGCACCATAGATGCACACGAGGCATGCCTGCCCCACACCGCGCGAGCGAGACGCTGTCGCCGCGCCCGGCCGAGAGACCGTGACCGTGACAGTGTCCTCGGGGTTGCCACCTCGTTTGGGAGGACGCGACACAGCTTTCAGCTTATCAGATCGTGAATTCGCGAAGACGGATACGCGAGCGATCCGCGATGCCGAGGCCCAGGTCTGCCGCGGCCTGGATGTATGAGGGCTCCCGACCCTGCGTGGTCAGCGTGGGCATGTTGTTCTTTGCCCGTAGCGCCTCCACGATCTCCCAGCCGATGCGGTCCATCGCGACAGGATCGGTGCTCGCGAACACGGCCTCGTATGGTGTGCGGTACTGGGGGAACTTGTCCTTCGGACCGCCGTGATAGATGACCTTGAAGGCGTCCGAGATGTGCAAGCGCATGCGTGACTTGATGACGTCTTGCGCCGCGAGCATCGCGATTTGAGGCGACGCTTGGTGCAGATGAAAGTCGTGTGGGTTGATCGTGCAGCCGTGCGTCATGTTCTTGAGAGCGCCGGTATAGCCACAGATCGAGTGGTCCTTGACGAGCGAGAAGTTGATGAGCGCGGTCGACTCCGTGAGCGCGCGCACGAACTTGGTCGAGACGCCAGTGCCTGGAATCAAGCGCGCGTCCATCGTCGCGTCTTCGTTGTTGTGGATTGACACCTGCACGCCCGCGGGGACGTTGTATGCGCTGACGCGTGTGCCCATCAAAAAGCTCGGGTACTGCTCGAGCACGGTGATGTTCGCCGCAGGCACGCCCGAGGCGATCATCGCGTCGATGAACGGGAGCACCAGCTCTTTGTTCGTGGACATCGTCGACATCGCGATGCCGTTGAGCTTCACGCAAACTTTGTCCGACGGATGAACGAAGACCTTCACGGCCTGCACGAGATCAGCCTTGCCAGTGAGCTCCGTCATGACGCGCGTGAGCATCGCCGTGGCGTCGTCTGCCTTGGGGAACAGCTGGTTGGGCTGGAGCGAGCCCGCGCGGCTTACCTTCACCACCAAGCCGGGAGCGCTGAACGGGCTGAAACCCGCGGGCGGAGAGGCCGCGAGGCTCGGCGCGTCAGCGGCCGACGCAGAGGTGGTCGCCAAGAGAGTCGCCCCAGCGACGGCCGTTCCGAGCGCTTCGCGCCGAGTGAGCTTGTCGTTCGCCATGCGCCTAGTGTTACGCGGGCGAGCCGAGCGACGCAACTCCACGGCGACGTACGACTCTGCTAAGACCGACGCGGTGAAGGGACTCCTCTACGCCGCCCTGTTCGCGCTCTCTCCAGCGATCGCGCTCGCAGCCGACCTAGGGCCGAACGACGAGTCTCTTAACGCCAAGCCCGAGCGCCGCAGTGGGCTCATCTTCGGCACGAGCGGCGGCTTCGCGCTCGGTACCGCCAGCGGCTATCCCAACGACGCTCGAAAGATCGGCGACCCTGCGTACTACGGCGCTGGCGGCGCGATGCCTGGTTACTCGGTCAACTTCTTCGTCATGGGCGCGTTGGCCGACGTCTTCAACTTCGGTCTGTGGTTTGGCAAGAGCTCGCTATCCACCGGAGATTGGTCGAGCAGCGGTACGGCGGGCGGGTTTCGCGTCGAAGCGTACCCGCTCTACTCCGTATGGAAGCCCTTCCTGAAGGACTTCGGCCTGTCTGCGCAGTTCGGCGTCGGCGGCGCGAGCTTGGATGCATCGCGCGGGGTGTACGAAGGGTCGAGCGGAACCCAGTCCTTTCTCGGGCTCGGCGCGTTCTACGAGCTGCGGCCCTTCAAGCGCTTTTTCACCATCGCGCCAGACGTGGAGCTCAACTACATCACCGCTCGCGCGATCGATCGCTATTGGGTCCAACTTGGTGCGCGCATCGCCATCACAACAGGTCCTTAGAAGGCCGGCGTTTCTTGCCAATCCCTTCGCGCTGGGCGTGTTTTTCGGTCCGCGCGGTCCTCACGGCCAGTAGGCCGCTCCGGTCCGTGCTCCCGAGAAAACGCGCTCATCGCTCGGTCTCGACAAGAACCGTCCGGCCTTCTCGTTAGGGGTACGTCATCTTTTTTGGGCGCATGGGCCTTCGGGGGTGGGTCGGGGAACTGCGTGTATCGAGCGTAGGTACGCGACTAGGGCTTGAGCTCCTTCGTCCGACAGGGTGTCGAAGCGGGGCATGGTGGTGCAGAGGGCGGCGCCTTGATTGTCGCTGCCCGTGCGGATCGCGTTGATGACTTGATCGTCAGACCAAGCGCCGAGCCCGGTCGCGACGTCGGGCGTGAGGTTCGGCGCGTAGATTCCGTCGAGGGTCGCGGTGCTGCCCGAGAGATCATCTCCGTGACAGCCGGTGCACGCGGACGCGCGCTGTCTGCCTTCGATGACTAGGGCGTCATCCGATGACGGCGACGCTCCGTCATCGAGGACCGGGCCCGCGCAGGCCATCAAGAGAGTGAGCGAGAGGAACAACAGGAGTGACAGCTTCATGTCCAGCGGAACTGCGAGAGGCGTACCTACGCGAGGTGCCCATAAAAAAGGTGTTTCGTGGGTTAATAGGGTGTCCATTCGTCCGAGCGGACACCTGCTGGGACAGCGGCTATGCTGCGCGACCCAATGTCCGAACCGGATCTTCGCGCCACAGACCCCGCCATCGCCCAACTGATCGACGCCGAGAACCGACGAGAGCACGAGACGCTCCGTCTGATCGCGAGCGAGAACTACGCGTCGCGCGCCGTCATGGAAGCGACCGGGAGCTGCCTGACCAACAAATACTCCGAAGGGTACGCTTCCAAGCGTTACTACGAGGGCCAGCAGGTCATCGATCAAGTGGAGGCGCTCGCCATCGCGCGCGTACGCTCGCTGTTCGCCAAGACGCGCGCGGTGGGAACTGGAGAGGACGATCTCCACGTCAACGTGCAGCCTTACTCCGGCAGCCCCGCGAACCTCGCGGTGTACCTCGCGTTCTGCAAGGCTGGCGACACGATCATGGGCCTCAGCCTCGCGAGCGGCGGCCACCTCACGCACGGCCACGCAGTGTCGATCAGCGGAAAGTATTTCAAGAGCGTGCCGTACGGCGTGCGCAAGAGCGACTGCCGCATCGACATGGATGAAGTCCGCGCGCTCGCCAAAGAGCACAAGCCCAAGCTGCTCTGGGTGGGCACGAGCGCATACGCGCGAACGCTAGATTTTCCGGCCTTTCGTGAGGTAGCGGACGAAGTCGGCGCGATCCTCGTCGCGGACATCGCGCACATCGCCGGGCTCGTCGCGACAGGCGTGCACCCTTCGCCGGTGGGCATCGCG
>JANYHY010000426.1 GCA_025362165.1 Myxococcales bacterium
ACGAGCACGATGCCGACGATGACGTTCTCGAGCACGGTGTGCGTGGTCAGCGACACGAGCTTGCCGCGGTCGTAGTACGGCACGATCTTCATGCCTGGCGGCAACCGGTGGAATTTCTCGATCTGCGCGAGGCGCTCGTGCTCTTCGTCTTCTTGGGACACACGAGGGCCGCGCTCATCACCGCGGTGAACATCCCCATCGCGCTCTTGATCGCGTTCTGCGGTTTGGTGGCCACCAAGACGAGCGCCAACCTCATTTCCATTGGCGCTGTGGACTTCGGGATAGTCGTCGACAGCACCGTCATCATGATGGAGAACATTTTCCGTCACCTCGGGCCGCACGGAAAGGGGACGATGCGCGCTCGCATCGAGAACGGCGCGCGCGAGGTCGGCGGGCCGATGATGTTCTCCACGCTGATCATCGGCATCGCGTTCTTGCCGCTGTTCACGATGACGGGCGTCTCCGGCGTGATCTTCTCGCCGATGGCACACACGTACGCGTTCGCGATCGGCGGCGCGATCCTGATGGCGCTCACGCTCACGCCCGTCTTGGCTTCGAAGTTCGTCTCCGCGCAGAGCGAAGAGAGGGAGAGCTTCGTGATGCGCGTGCTGCACCGCGCGTATCACCGTCCCTCAGAGGCGCTCATGAAGCGGCCCTTCGTCGCGTTGGGGCTCACGGTCGGGCTGTGTGTCGCGTGCGGTGCCATCTTCCCATTCCTCGGCGGCGAGTTCATGCCGAAGCTCGAGGAGGGCAACTTCTGGATCCGCGCGACGCTGCCGACGTCGATCTCCCTGGAGCAGTCGGGCCGGTACGTGGGGCGCATGCGCGACATCCTACGCGGCTGCCCGGATGACAAGTCGGTCCCTTGCACGGACAAGAACCGCCGACACCCAGAGGTCGACACGGTCGTCTCGCAGCTCGGACGACCAGACGACGGCACTGACGTCTCTGGCTTCTACAACATCGAGCTCTTCGCGCCGCTCAAGCCGTTCGACGAATGGCCGCGCGGCGTCACCAAGGAGTCGCTCACCGACGAACTCTCGATCGAGATGAACCAGGCCTTCCCAGGCGTCGTTTTCAACTTCTCGCAGATGATCTCCGACAACGTCGAAGAGGCCATCAGCGGCGTGAAGGGTGAGAACTCAGTCAAGATCGTGGGCGCCGATCTCAAGACCAACGAGGACAACGCGATCGCGATCGCCGACGTCATGACCAACATCAAGGGCGTCAAGGACCTCGGCATCTTCCACTCGCTCGGGCAGCCCAACGTGAAGATCGTGCCTGACCGCGGCGCGTGCGCCAGATATGGGCTCAACACAGGTGACGTCGAGCAGATCGTCCAAGCGGCGATCGGAGGTCAGGCGATCACGCAGGTGTACGAGGGCGAGAAGCACTTCGATCTTACCGTGCGGTGGCTCAAGCCGTATCGAGAGTCGATCGAGGCCATACGTGAGATCACCGTCGCCACGCCAGATCACCAGGTCATCCCGCTCGGACAGATCGCGAAGATCACACAAGAGGACGGACCCACGGTGATCTATCGCGAGGACGGCTCTCGCTACGTGCCCGTGAAATTCTCGGTGCGCGGTCGCGATCTGCAATCCACGGTCACCGAGGCGCAGACCAAGATCCACGACAAGGTGAAGATGCCGTACGACTCGCACCTCGAGTGGGGCGGCGAGATGAACGAGCTGAAAGAGGCATTTTCGCGCCTCATCATCATCGTGCCCATCACGCTCGTCTTGATCGTGTTCCTCGTCTACGGCGCGACGCGCAGCTGGCTGGACACCTTCATCGTGGTCATCTCGATCCCGGTCGCGTGCACGGGTGGCGCTCTCGCTCTGCTCGTCACGCACATCAATTTCTCGGTGTCGGCGGCGATGGGCTTCATCTCCATCTTCGGTATAGCGATCCAAGACGCGATCCTCGTCGTGACCTATTTCCAGCGCTTGAGAGACACTGGAGGTCTCTCGCTCGAGCAAGCGGCGCGTGAGGCGGGCGAGAAGCGCTTCCGACCCGCGCTGATGACGACGCTCGTCGCGACGCTCGGGCTGTTGCCAGCGGCGCTCTCCAATGGCATCGGCGCGCAGACGCAGAAGCCGCTCGCGGTCGTGGTCATCGGTGGCTCGCTCATCCTCGCGCTTCTCTCGCGCGTGCGGCAGCCGCCGCTCTTGGTGCTCTTGCTCACCTGGTTCGACAAGGAGCAGCCACCCAACTCGATGCCGCCGCACTCGCTGGTACCCCCGTCGTTCCCCGAAGGCGAGTCGATGGAGTAGTCTCGCCGCTTGACGAGCGAGCTTCGCATCTCACCCGCCGCAGACGGCGACTACGACACGTTCGTTCGACTGTTCGCGGAGCTTGGAGTGCCGGAGCCAGCTCCAACGCGCTCCACCTTCGAAGAGCTCATTCGGCCGGCGTCGATCGTCGCGCGTCGAGGAGACGCGATCGTCGGCTACGCGTGGTCGCGCCCACGTGGCGAGCGCTTGCACGTTGTTTACCTCATCACGGATCCGGCGCACCGCCGCGCAGGAGTGGGTAGAACGTTAATGAGAGCGATCGCCGAACACGGCAACAACGCAGGGTTTCGTGAGTGGATGCTCAACGTGAAACCCGAGAACACCGGGGCGCGTCGTCTATACGAGACCTTCGGGATGCGGCCAACGTTCGAGTCCACGTCGTTGGAACTCGCGTGGGTCGACGTCGCGAAGCTGCCCGAGACGAGCCTCCGCGGAACTCACCTCGAGGTGGCCGACGAGGCTCGCTTCGAACACGCGATGCACCTCGCTCCGCGCGAAGTCACGACTGCGCGTGCCATCCTCGGGCGCTTGGCGTTCTGCGTACAAGACGATCGCGGCCCTCTTGGCCTCACGATCTTCGAACCCAGCTTCCCCGGCGCGCCGATCTTTGGAGCTCGCGACGCACATGCCGCGCGCGCGCTCCTCGATGCGATGCGGCCTCACGCTCGACACCCCGCTGCGCGACTCTTGGTTGAAGACGCCGCGTTGGTGGAGGTGTTGATGAAGATCGGCGCCAGACGGGTCCTCCAGGTGCTGCGCATGGAAGGCGCAATCCCTCCTAGCTCTTGATTTCACGTGCGCACCTCTGGTTGTGTGGCTCACATGACGCTCTTCTCGAAGGTCCTCATCGCCAATCGCGGCGAGATCGCGCGCCGGGTCATCAGAACTTGTAAGCGCCTCGGCATCGCGACTGTCGCGGTGTACTCGGAGGTCGACAAAGACGCGCCGCATGTGTCCGAAGCCGACGAGTCCGTGCTGCTCGGCCCGGCACCTGCCAAGGACTCGTACCTCTCGATCCCTGCGGTGCTTGACGCGATCAAGAAGACGGGCGCGACCGCCGTTCACCCGGGCTACGGGTTCTTGAGCGAGAAGAGCGCGTTCGCGCGAGCCGTCGCTGATGCAGGCGCGGTGTTCATCGGGCCTCCGCCGTCCGTGCTCGACTCGTTCGGCGACAAGATGAAGGCGCGTCACGTGGCGCTCGCCGCGAAGACCCGACCAGTGCCAGGCACCGACGAGCCGCTCCCGCTCGAGACGCCCGACGACTTCGTTCGTGCCAAGGAGCGCGCAGCCAAGATCGGCTATCCAATCGTCGTGAAGGCTGTGGGCGGCGGCGGCGGCATCGGGATGAACGTCGCGCGCGAAGAAGCGCAGCTCGAGCGCGCGCTGAAGGCGTGCGCGGATCGCGGCAAGGCCTCGTTCGCCGACGCGCGCGTGTACATGGAGCGCTACGTCTTGGTGCCGAGGCACATCGAGGTGCAGGTGCTCTGCGATTCGCACGGACAAGCGTTCACGCTCGGCGAGCGCGAGTGCAGCCTGCAGCGACGCCACCAGAAGATCGTCGAGGAGTCGCCCTCGCCGGCATCGTTCTTTTCAGGAGAAGATGGCGCGGCTCGCAAAGAGGCCCTCTTCGCCGCAGCGTTGCGCGTCGTCACGAGCGTCGGCTACGTGGGCGCGGGCACGTGTGAGTTCATCGCGGACGAGGCGGGCGATCTGTTCTTCCTAGAGGTGAACGCGCGCCTGCAGGTCGAGCACCCCGTCACCGAGATGGTCACCGGACTCGACCTCGTCGAGCTGCAGCTGCGCGTCGCGGCCGGCGAGAGACTCCCCGATCTCTCGAGCTGCAAGCGCACTGGGCACGCCATCGAAGCCCGTATTTACGCCGAAGATCCGAGCAAGGGCTTCATCCCCAAGCCAGGCGACATCAACGAGCTCGTGTGGGCCGGTGGCGTCGGAGACGCGCAGACGAAGACGCTACGCATCGAGAGCGGCGTGCGGGCGCCAGCCAAGGTCACGCCGTTCTATGATCCGATGATCGCGAAGGTCGCCGCGTGGGGCCCTACACGCGCAGAGGCCATCGCGACGCTCGACGAGGCGCTGTCCAAGACGACCATCTCGCCGTGCACGACGAACCTCTCTTTTCTACGCAAGGCGTTCGCTTCAGAAGAATTCAAAGCGGGCCGATACGACACGTCGTTCGCGGAGATCCTCGCCAAGCGCTGACACCACTACTGCGCGGGTCTCTCTGCGGTCCAGTGGCGGTCCGAGCATTTGGCGACGCGCATTCGCCGCAGCCCGGCGTCTTTCACCATCGCGTCGACCTCCTTGATCTCGAGCGCCGCGCAGAGAGAATCGAAGAAGAGCTGGTTTTGGCGGATGTGCCCTCCGGCCGCGACTCGATTCACGATCGCCCACGCGTCCTCCATGGTCGGCGGCCGGACAAGATCGCGGACAATGATCGCGCCGGTCGGCTTGCAGACGCGGGCGATCTCTCTCCAGACGAGGTGCGGGTCAGGGATGTGGTGGATGGTGGAGTTGCAGATCACAAGATCGTACTTCGCGTCGGGCAGTCGCATCTTCTTGGCATCCATGCGCGCCAACTTGCAGCGATCATAGAGCCCCGCGCTCGCGAGGCGTATGGTGGCGATCTTGAGCATCTCTTGAGCGAGATCGATGGCGAGCATCTCCATGTCACCGCGTCGCGAGAGCATCAGCTCTGGAATCTGGCCAGTGCCGACTCCGATGTCGAGCACCAGAGGCGCGCCGACGTCCTTCACGAGCGCGATCGCGTCCTCGGCGAACTTCATGTTCGCGTCCATGAAGTCCATTGCGTCGTACTCTTCGGCGTCGCGACGCGTGTCCATCACCTCGGGCTCGAGCACGCGCAACATGCTCGCCACCGTATCACGGCGCGTCTTTGCAGCAGCGGAAGCCCGTCGAGTAGTCGTGATAGGTCTTCGCGTGCGCGACCGTGCGGTACGTGCACCCAGGCCCGTTGAGCTTGGCGTCGACGAAGAACCCGCCCATGAAGCTGCCGCGCGTGACGTCGCCGTTCGGTGAGTCGTCGATCCACTCGTGCAGGTTGCCGTGCATGTCGAAGGCGCCGTAAGAGGAGACGCACTTGGCGTATTCGCCGCCAGTAGCTACTCCGCCCTCGAGCTCATCGCAGCGCGGGTCGTTGAGCTCCTGGTTGGAATACGTCGGGTTCGGACCGAACAGAGTCACGATGGGGCTCGGCTTGCCTTCGTTGCACGTCTTTGGCTGATACACATCGCCATACGGATACACGTAGTCGTGCACCGGTCGGCCTCGACACGCCGCGGTCCACTCTAGGAGTGTGCAGAGTCGCTTGCCGGAGCGCGCGCACGCGGCCTGCGCCTGGACCTGGCTGATGTACCCTTGCGGGATCAAGTGATCGGCGGGGACG
>JANYHY010000436.1 GCA_025362165.1 Myxococcales bacterium
GGCGCCTTGGTCACGAGCCCCGCGAAAGGAGCGTTGATCGATCGCTGCCCCGCGCCCGTGCGTGCGAGACGCTCGGTCGCTCGGGCACCCTCGAGCTGCGCGCGAGCGAGCGCCACCTGTTGGCGTGCCTGCACGGCTTGAGCGTCCGCGATCGACTTGGTCGCGACGAGAGACTCGGTTCGCTTGAGGTTGTCCTCCGCGAGCGAGAGCTGCGCCTCGGCCGCGCGCGTCTGCGCCTCCGCTTGGCTTACTTGCGCCCCTGCCATCGACGCGTCTAGGAACGCGAGGACCTGCCCTTCTTTGACGGTGTCTCCGGTGGACACGAGGACGCGCACGAGCCTGCCCGCTTGCTCGAAGCCGACGTCCGTCGAGCGCCACGGCTGCAGCGTACCGGTGACCTCGACGCGCGGCCGGAACGTCACCGGCTTGGGGTGAGTCACGGCAAACGGTGCCTTCACCGTCGCGCTGGCCTGCGCGGCGACCCGCTCGTTGGCGAGAGCGTCACGCTTGGCGAGCGACTCCTTCACGCGGACACCGATGAAGCCGAGGAGCACGATGCCGAGCACTCCGACGACCACGGCGACCACGCGCGCGCCAGCGCGAGACTCCGACTGCATCGGCTGAACTGTCTCGCTCATCACGACTTCCTTGTTCAGGGGGTCACTCATAGGGGCCGCCGCGCGCGCTGACGAGCGGCTTTGCCAACCTTTCTTGGACGGCGAGTCACCAATTCGGACACGCCGCTGACGCGCCGTCTTTGACGCGTGATCGCGGCCTCGATCGTCGCGGGCGTGCCCATCCCGACGAAGAGCAGAGTCACGGTCTCCTCGATCCACGCCTCGAGGGGCGGTCGCTTCTTCTGCTCCATCATCATCCGCGCGAGCGCGTGGTAGGCGCCATTGACCAACACCGCCGCCACGTCGACGTCCACCTCACGGCGGAGGATGCCCGCCCTCTTCCAGTGATCGAGCCATTTCTTGCTCGCGTCCACCATCGTGCCGTGGAAGCCCTCGAGCATGTACGAGAACTCGCCGTGGCAGCCGTCCACGATGCGGAGGATGTGGCGGTTCTGCCAGAGGAACTCGAAGAGCGTGAGGTCTTCTGCGATCACGAAAGAGAGCGTCTCGCTCGGCTCCGTCGGGAGCTGCGAGCGCTCTTCCGGGACGATCACCATGGAGCTGAAGCGGGCCAAAAAACCCTCGACCACCTGCTTGAACGCCGCCTCCTTGCTCTCGAAGTGCAAATAGAAGGACCCCTTGGAGAGGCCCGCGCGACGCGAGATCTCCTCGACCTTTGCGTCCTCCAGCCCGTGGGCCGCGAACACCTCCTCCGCGCCACGCAGGAGAGCCACTTTCGCCATGAGATCGGGAGTTCTGGACATGATTATTGACCGGCCGGTCATAATAAGATGCTCGAGCACTCGCGCAAGGTGCGCGGGCGCCAAAATATCTGTTTGTCCAAGCGACCCAAAGGTCAGGCTTGGGGTGTTAGGGTTGCGATCGATGCAGAGAGTGGCGCCGTTCGCACACCTGCTCGTGTGTGCCGCAATCGCGGCGGTGGGTTGCCACCGCCCTACGGGGGCGGGGTTCGAGGTCGCTCGACTCCCAGAGACCGTGTACTTGACACCAGACGCAGCGACCGTAGCGGACAGCGGAGGCGCAGACGCGGGTGGGTCGGGCCGAGGCAACGCCGCGCGCAAGCCAGTGATGCCCGCGAACTGCAGCAAGGCACCCGCGCGACAGCCGAATGACGACGAAGCGTCCGCTGACTACCCCGAGTGCATGATGTACAGGAACGAACGCCTATACCTCGACCCCGAGAAGACCAAGCGCGTCCGCGAGAAGATGGGCCAAGAGGACGTCTGCTGCTACTCCGCGCCCCAATACGATCGAGAATGACCGCCGCGCCACGCATGTTCTTGGCCCATGTGTTCAGTGTGTGCGAGCTACGGAGGGATGACCACGAGGAGCGAAGCCGAGCTCTTGGCGCTGCGGAAGCTCGCCGAGCAGCTGGCGCAGCGGCGTAACGAGCGGACGACCACCGGACACCTCCTCGCCGCGATCGCGTCGGGCCCGAGCATGGCAGCAGATCTGCTGCACGAGCGGCGTCTGGACGAGGACGTCCTCTTGAGGGCGGCGCGCGTGCTGGTCGACGATCAACCTGACGCGATCAACCGCAGCGTGCAGCGCGCGCGCGAGTTCTGCTCTCGCGCACAGGCGACGCAGCCTGGCGCACTCCACCTGCTGTTCGCGCTCTGCCAAGACCGCACCACGGCAGCGATGCGCGCGCTCGAGCAGTGCGGCACCGACGTAGTCCGCCTCCGAACCAGCGCCATGCAAATCGCCATGGGCATCGCGCCCGCGCGGCGCACCTCACCTCCGACGCTTCCGCCGAGCGTCGCGGCGTTCGATCAGGCGCGGCGTGAGAAGCCCAGCAGCGCGCCCAAGGCAGCCGCCGTGCAGAAGGACGTCGTCGTCCCAGCGCCGGCGCCGCTGCCGTTGGCGCGCAAGACTCAACCCCAGCAGCCGGCCGCGAAGAGGGTGAAGTCCGCGCAAGCCGCGTCGCGATTCGACCTCGATCCGAAGCGCTTTCCAGTGCTCGCGTCGGTAGGCAAGAACCTCACGGCGGCTGCGGCGCGCGGCGAGCTCGATCCCGTCGTGGGACGCGACGATTTGATCGAGAGCGCGCTCGACGTGCTCGCAAAGCGCCACAGCGCGTGCCCTTGCTTGGTGGGCGTCGCAGGCGTCGGCAAGACGAGCGTCGTGCGCGGACTCGCGTTGCGCATCGCAGAAGGGAAGGACGTCGCCAGTTTGGATGACCGGACGGTCATTGAAATCGAGCCGGCGTCGCTGGTGGCGGGTACGGGCGTGCGCGGGTCGCTCGCAGAGCGCATCGTCGCCATCAAGAACGAGGTGAAGCAAGCCGAAGGAAAGATCGTCGTCTTCTTCGACGAGATCCACACGCTCTTCGGTCCAGACGCAGGCGACGAAGCCGCCACAGAGCTCAAGGTGGCGCTCGCGCGGGGTGAGCTGCCTTGCATCGGCGCGACGACGTTCGAAGAGTACAAGAAGCACATCGAGCCGGACGCCGCGCTGGCGAGGAGGTTCACCGCGATCGAGGTCGACGAGCCCACGCCGGAGGAGGCGTTCCTGGCTCTCGAGGGGCTGGTGCCCAGCTTCGAGAAGCATCACGGGACGACCTACGCGAAAGAGGCGATCGCCGCGAGCGTCACGTGGTCCGTGCGCTACGTCCCGAGCCGCGCTCTGCCCGACAAGGCGATCGCCATCTTGGATCTTGCGGGGGCGCGGGCGCGACGTAGGCAGACGGGCGTGGTGATGCCGGAGCACGTCGCTGAGGTCGTCAGCGAGATGGCACACGTGCCGCTCGAACGGCTGATGCAGACCGACGGCGAGCGCATGCTGACCCTCGAGTCACTAATGGCAGAGCGCGTCGTGGGACACTCCGAAGCGCTGGCGCGCGTCGCCGCCGTTCTTCGTCGCAACGCGTCTGGCTTCCGCTCGCGCAGGCCCATCGGATCGTTCCTGCTGCTCGGCCCCACTGGAGTCGGCAAGACCGAGACGGCGAAGGCGATCGCCGAGTGCCTCTTCTTCTCCGCGGACGCGATGACTCGGCTCGACATGAGCGAATACGCAGAGCCCCACGCGATCGCCCGACTCGTCGGAGCGCCACCCGGCTACGTCGGTCACGAGTCTGGCGGGCAGCTCACAGAAGCCGTGCGCAGGCGTCCTTATCAAGTCATCTTGCTCGACGAGATCGAGAAGGCCCACCGCGACGTGCTCGAGGGCTTCTTGCAGGTGTTCGACGAAGGGCGGCTCACCGATGGACGCGGGCGCACCATAGATTTCACGAACACCGTGCTCATCCTCACGTCGAACCTCGGCTCGGAGATCGCGGTGCCCAAGGGCGCTCGCGGCCGCATCGGGTTCGGCGGGCGCGGGCGCGAGGAGGAGGTTCGCGCGTCGTACTCCGAGGCTGTCGTCGCGGCTGCGCGAACGGCGTTGCCTCCCGAGCTCTACAATCGCATCGACGAGGTCTTGTCGTTCGCGCCTCTCACGCGCGCTGACGTCTCGCTCGTCGCGCGCCGTATGTTGGAGGGCCTGCAGGCAGATCTCATCCTCGGGCGCGGCATCAAGCTCGACGTGAGCGACGATGCCATCGAGGCGCTGCTCGATCAGGGAGGCTACGACCCCGAGCTCGGCGCGCGCCCGATGCGACGGGCGATCGCGCGCCTCGTCGAGGCTCCCATCGCGGACCTCATCTTGAAGGGCGAGGTTCGCCGCGACGACGTGATCACAGTCGACGCCGAGGGTGGCGCCATCGTCGTCGACGCCATCACGCCGCGCGTCGCCTGATTCTGAGTCGTCTTGTCATCGGGGAGGCACCTGATTCTGACTCGCCGGTCACCGCAGAATCTAGAGGTGCGCTAGGCCCTCGGGACGTCCTCTATCGCGCGCCGATACCGCTCTCGGCGCGCGCCGTCGTGCAGGATCTCGTACGCCTCTTCGAGGACATTGGCGATCTTGCGGACGTCGTCCGAGAGGTCTGCGAGACGGGGCGTGAGCAATCGGGCGGGGTCGAAGGCCTGTCGCAGATCGAGGTACGCGCGCCGAACGTCGTAGCTAGTGGCGGTGCGAGGCACGCCGAGCAACGCGAAATAGTCACCCTCTTCGACGAGGTCGAGCCGCGCGCGCACCCGGTCGCGGACTGCGTCGTCGTCGAGCGCGTCTGGGTCCGCCGCGGGGACGGGGACGCTCGGTTGTCTGGGAGCCGCAGCGCGCAGGACGTCGATGACGCCGAGGAGCGCGAGCGCGTAGAGCAACGGCGCGACGTCTACGCTGGGGTTCGCGGTGACGAGCACGCCTACGGATTCTCCGCGGGAGCGTGAGAGCATGGTGGTCTCGGTCTGTCCGAGCGCGCACTCGCCGAAGAGCGCTGCGTTGTCGCCGTCACCGACGCGTGAGCTCGATCCGAGCGCGCGCATCGCGGTGTCCGTGTCGATCCACCGACGCACGGCGTCGACGAACACCTCGGCGCCCGTCGAGCCGCCGAACACGCTCGGCTCGTTGCGCAACCGACCGGGCGCCTCGACCTCCATCTGGGCTGCGCCGCTCGTGATCGAAAAGCACCGGCCGATCAGGAACTCAGCGTGAGCTCGGAGCACGGCCCACATTTGATCTTGGCCCAAGGCACCCTGCGCGACGAGCGCTGCTCCAGCGTGACGACCGTTGGGCGGTAGGCGACCCGCGAGCTGCGCGACGCGCTCCTTCGGAAGATCTCCACGCGCTCCCAGGAACGCGAGCAGGCTCTCTCCGTCGATGCCCGAAGCGGCGGTCACCAAGTCACCCTCGCGGAGCACGATGCGGCGCACTCCCATTTCTGACTCGAAGGTCAGTGTGCCCGTCGCACGCTCGGCGATCGCGCGAGCCAACACGCGCGCGGGCTCGGTCGGACCCAGCACGATCGGCGGCGAGACGATCGGCGCCTCGTTTCGCGCTGCCGTTGGCGGACTCGGACTCTGGGCTGGTTCGCCGAATCCGAACGGGCCAGACGGCATGAGCATGCCTCCTCGTTGCACGAGGAGATCGCTGCCGAGCGTGCTCGACAATACGCTCGGAGGCGGACGTGCGATCGAAGCCGGAGGCGGCACGCTCCCCCGACGAGGAGGAGGTTCGCTGCGCGTGCGCCCTTCGGCTTCACGGTGCGCCTCCGCCCGGGACTGCGCGGGCTCGACCACTCCGAAAGCGGCGACCGCTCGCTCGTCTGACGACGACGCACGCGGCGAGATTTGCTGAGGCGTCGGCACCATCGCGCTCGACCGCTGCAGCTCGGTCGTTGGGGGCCCTGATCTGCTCGAGCGCTCGGAGCCCGTCGGCTCGCCCTGCGTCTGCGGCGATCCAACGGCGCCGTCATTGGTCAACTCTTGGCGACGCGCGCCTGTCGTGGGCTCGCGACCGCCTGACGTTGTCCCACGCGGCGCAGGCTCGACGTGCACTTCTTCTTCGTCGTCTTCCTCGAGCGGCGCGTCCAACGCGGCGAGGATCTCCTCGGGGAGCACCGCCTGAATCTCCTCCTCGGGAGTCGCGAAGGGAGCCTCGCTCATGGAGTGTTGCGCGTCGTGCACTCGCCCCTCGGCCTCCTCGAGGAGCTTCTCTAGCTGCTGACTGAGCGGCGCCGTGCGCATGGAGGTAGCCGTCGCGGGCAGCGGAGGTGGCGGCTGCGAGAGCTTCTTCTGCGACATGCCGCGACTCGACGGCGCTGCAGACGACGGCGGACTTGATGGAGGGTGGCTCGATTTCTTCGGAGGTGCCGATGAGCGTCCACCGCCGAGCGAGAGCGCCCGGACCTTCTTCACGATCGCATCCGGATCGACCGGCCGAGCGAAGAAGCCGCTCCCTTCGAACGCGAGCGCCGCCGTCCCCGCATTCGAGGGGAGTCCTTCTCTGGAAACGCCTCCCTCCATCGAGGACGGCAACGACGCCGCTCGTCCCGTGAAGAGGAGATCGATCGACTCGCACTCGTGGATCTCACGTAGACGCGCGATCGCCTCGAGGGCGCCTTCTGCGTCCGCATCGACGATCACGACATGCGGTCGCTGCACCGCCACTCGCGCGACGAGGATCGAGAGCGGCACGTCGATCACCTGAAACCCTGCTGCCCTCAGCGCCTCGGAAACCCGCTCGGCCTCGGCCGTAGGATCACTCACGAAGACCGTCACGGTCATCGGGGTCGACGGCTCAGGATTTTGCGGGTCGTTCGTCATCGCGCGTCGTGGAGCGAAACGTCACTGTTTCGCCTTGCCTAGGAGGAGCATCGCTACGCGTTCGCCGATCCGCGGCGCCCAAAGGCCACCGTAGACCAAGAGGAAGACGAACACGACGACCGCGATTTCTCCTCGCGAAAGCTCGAGCATCTCTGACACTCTATCAAATGGATGCCGCCTTTGGCGGACATCAACGCTAGGTGGGGTGCTGTTGGCACGCCTTATTAGCATGCTAACAAGCACCCAACTCCAGGCGGCTCGTGTGACACCGCTTCTCCCATGCTCGCAGTCTTTGTTCGTCCACGCTCAGAGGCGGCCCCAATCGCGGTGCTGCCCACAGACTTGCGCACGGAGACAGGCGAGCCGCAGATCGCTCGGCGCGAGCAGGGGCCGTACTTCCCGCTCTCGGTGGCCCTTACGCGCGATCCACGCCTCGCGGACGATCTCGCGCGGGCTCTCGAGGTCCCGTGTGTGGTGCGGTATGCGCGGCTGAGACGCTGGTTATGGCTCGCGCTGATCCCGCTCGTCATCTTGATGGAGCTCGAGCGAGAGCTTGTCACCGCCAACGTCGCTGGGGTCCTACGCCGGCTGCTCGCAGACGTCTTCTTCTTCGGCTTCGTCACGGTAGACCTCGCGCGACCGCTGCCTCGCGCATCGCGTGTCGTCGTCATCGTGCTCGTCGCCATCGCGCTGCGGTACGCAGACATGAGCGCACGCGCGTGCGGAGATCACCCTGCCCTGTTGCCGCTTGGCGCGCTCTCGCTCGCGGGCGCGATCGCGGCTTTTTTCGTGGCTCCTTCGCGCCAATCGTTGCGTCGTCAACTGATGGATCGTCTCGCTCCGAACGCGCCGCGTCCGGTCCTTGCGCGCCCGAGCTCCGCGAGCTTGGGCGGAGCGCTCCTCGTCGCAACGGGGTTGCCTCTGGCGCTCTCTGGCGCGCGTGCAGCTCACCTCGGGCCCGTGGGTCAAGCGGCTGTCTTGGTCGTTTGGGCGATCGCAGCGCCGTTCGTCTTCGACCGGGCGATGGGCCGAACTCAGCCCGCGCTTGCCGTCGATCGTGCGTGGTCGCTCCTTGCGGCGATCGCGAGCGGTCTCGTGGCGACCATCGGGCTCGCGCATGCCTGGCACTACGGCACCGGCGCATTCGGACACGCGTGGCAGTGCCTCGATCCCGCCGGGTACGAAAACGGCTGGGCCAAGCGATGGTTCGACGCACAAGCCCTCGACGCACCAAGAGACCTCGCCGGTGCGCCCGCGCGATGGCTGTATGTTGCAATGACCGTCCTCGTGGTGCCGCTCGCGGAGGAGCGCGTCTTTCGAGACGTGTTGCAGAGAGTGCTCGTGGCGCGCCTCGGCGTTCGTCGCGGTGTGGCGGGGGCCGCCGCGATGTTCGGACTCGCGCACCTCGGCGTGTACGGCGCGGCCACGTTCGACGCAGTGCTGCTCGGCGCGGGTTTCGGCGTCGCGTACGAGGGCGGCGGGCTCGCAGCTTCCGTCCTCGCGCACGCGCTTTGGAATTTGTATTGGCTCGCTTGAGCGCGCGCACTCCTGCTAAACCATGCACCATGGCATCCTTCACTGAGCAGTTCCTCAAAGAGAGCGCGGAGATCATCGGCAAGCTCGACGTCGCCAGCATCGAGGCGCTCGCGCACGGCCTCGGCAAGCTCCGAGACGACGGCGGGCGCCTCTTCATTTTGGGTGTCGGCGGCTCTGCAGGTCACGCGAGCCACGCGGTGAACGACTTCCGAAAATTGTGCGGGCTCGAGTCTTATGCCCCAACGGACAATGTCTCCGAGCTCACCGCGCGCACCAATGACGAGGGCTGGGACACGACGTTCTCCGAGTGGCTCAAAGTCTCCAGGCTCGCCAACACGGACGGCCTATTGATCTTCAGTGTCGGTGGCGGCAATCGCGAGAAGAACGTGTCGGTCAATCTCGTCCGTTCGATCGAGCTCGCCAAAGAGCGCGGCGCCAAGGTGTTCGGCGTAGTCGGCCGCGATGGCGGCACCACCAAGCAGCTCGCAGACGCGTGTGTGGTCATCCCGACCGTCGCCGCAGATCGCGTCACGCCTCACACGGAGGGCTTCGCCGCCGTCGTCTGGCACTTGCTCGTGAGCCACCCCAAGCTCGCGAAGAACTCCACCAAGTGGGAGAGCGTCAAGTAGTGACCAAAGGGATCATCCTCGATCGCGACGGCACGCTCGTCGACGTCGTGCGCGACGAGGAGACAGGCGTCATCACGACAGCCTTTCATCCCAATCAATTGCGCCTGTTGAGAGGCGTGATTGAAGGCTTGAAGAAATTCTCCAGCGCCGGATACGTGCTCGCGATCGCGACGAACCAGCCAGGTCCGGCGAAGGGACACTTCTCACGCGAGGCGGTCACCAAGACCAATGAGGCGCTCGTCGCGATGCTCGCGGCCGAAGGCGTCACGATCGCGAAGGTTGCATGCTGCATGCATCACCCAGACGGCGGCCCCGGCGGTGATCCCACGCTCGTCGGACCGTGCGCGTGCCGCAAACCCAACCCCGGCATGCTCGACGATTTGGTGCGTGATTTGAGCCTCGATCGCGCGACCACGTGGATGGTCGGCGACACCTCGAGCGACGTCGAAGCGGGCAAGCGCGCGCACCTCAGGACGGGGCTGCTCTTCGACACCAAGCGCTGCGAGCTCTGCCCTTTGCGGAGCGGCCCGAGCGTGAGGCCAGTCGCGCAAGCCTCCGATCTCGACAAGCTCGCGGACATCATCCTTTCTTCCGTGTGATACTTTCTGGCTCACTTTCAGGAGAACCAATGGCCATCTTCATCGACAGCTCCGACCCCAAAGAAATCAAAGAGCTCTTCGGCTGGGGCGTCCTCAGCGGCGTCACCACCAACCCGCTCATCATCTCGAAGGAGCAGCCGGACGCTCAATTGGACGCAGTCGTCAAAGAGGTATTGGCCGCGAGCTGGGGTGACGTCTCCGTCGAGCTCACGACAGAGACCGAGAAGGAGATGATCGAGGAGGCCGCGATTTATCACTCGTGGGATCCCAAGCGCATCTGCATCAAGGTCCCGATGAGCGAGCACGGCTTGCGCGTCGTCCACCAGCTCACGCAGAAGGGCGTCAAGACCAACGTCACCTGTCTGATGGCGATGAACCAAGCCTATTTGGCTGCTCTCGCCGGTGCGACGTACGTCTCCATCTTCTCCGGGCGCGTGCGTGACATGGGCTACAACGTATTTCCCGTCATCGAGAGCACGCGCAAGATCCTCGATCGCGAAGGGCTCGGCGCCAAGATCATCGTCGGCTCGATGCGCCACATGATGGACGTGAACGAAGCACTAGAGGCGGGCGCGCACTGTCCCACCATCACTCCGCCGATCCTCCGCAAGATGGTCTGGAACCCGCGCACCATCGAGACCATCAACGAGTTCAACACCGCTTGGGCGAACCGCGGCAAGAAGAAATAGTACCGATCCGTCAGAACCTTCCGACGAACGCTACTCCGCCGCCGTCATTCGCGGGCGGCGTCCACGGAACGACCATCGCTTCCTCGACGAGCTGATGCTTGCGTTGTGGAATTCGAAGACTTCCACCCAGGATGATTGCCGTGAGCGCGAGACCTTGCGCGACACCGGAGAAGGCGTAACCCGCGGTGACTCCGCTTGGCGAATTTGGGTGTGCGGCCAGGAAGATCCACGGGCCGACGATGGGGACACAACCTTCCACCACGAATGGGACTAGCTCAGTGGGGTGATATCCGAACGCGAGACCTACAGTCGTCGCGACGGTGATTGGATATACGACAGAGAGCGTCACTAGGCCGGTGATCCATAGTGGCCTGATGGTTCGCGTCTCCGTGTCGCGTTCCGAGTGTCTACCAAAGGACGGCATCGTCAGCGTCGGCGCAGACGTCTCATAAGAGATGGACGCGATCTCGGGCTGCGTGACCCTGCGAAGCGTTCCGTCCGCCAGTCGAATCGTCGCTCCAGAAGCAGGGTCGTATTCCATCACGGTGCCCTGCACCCGACCGCCATCCGCGAGCCTGACGACGTCCGACGCAGAGGCGACGCTGGCGAAGGAAGCCACCACTAAACCCAACAACATCAATGAACGATTCATGGTCATTCTCCCAAACTGTCAATCAAAGAAACGAGTAGTGAAACCGAAGCGTCTGTTCGAAGACGACTGAGTCACCACCGAACAGGGCGCCCTGCTGCAATGAAATTCCGAGCTCTCGACGCGGACCAAACCGGAACGTGAGCAGCGAGCCATGCAGGCCGTACACTGGGATCACGTCCACATTGGGGACGATCGGCGCAGTCTGCAGCGCGGTCGCCGTGGCGCCCTGAAGCTCGACCGACAGGCCCGCGTCGACGCCGATCATCATGCTGTAAGTCGTGCCCAGATGAAGCTCGAGATCGATGCTCGCGGTCATCGGGACAGACGTCTGAGTTGCGGCGCCCAGAGTGCAGTTGTGGTCATGAGAGACGCACCCGGGCATGCGCGCCCCGAACAATGTCGCGTAGTCGGCATTGTCGATGTTGCCTGCGTAGTAGCCAATCGCCAGACTGCCGATCAATTCCAGCGCCGGAACGATTCCGTACGTGACGCCGGCTCGCACGCCGCCGCCTGGGATGACCGTGCTGCGCTGCGTGCGATACCCAACCATCGCACCGAGATCGAGGTGAGCACCCAACTTAGCGCGTGCGATCTTGGTGACGTTCGTGGGTTCGATATCCGCCGCAGCGGTCTCTCCGGCGCGAGCGCGAAAGGCCTGTGCGACCGGGGCTGCGCTGTCGGGTGCGTTCGGCGCACTGGAGACGGTCGCTCCGTCCGCGAATTGAACGCGTTGAACCTCGAACGCGGAGTAGGACCGAACGCTGCCATCATAGAGCTTGATGCGCACTCCGCTCGCAGGGCTCTGCTCGAGGACGCTGCCGCGGACGCGACCGCCGCTCGACAGCACGACGACGTCGGTGGCGTCATCGGCGAACGCAGACGTCGTGAGGAAAATGAAGGACGCCGCGGCGAGACTTTGGAGAGTTCGTGTTGTCATTGCCCCCATTCGACCGAGGACACAGGAAGTTGCGAGGGCTTTAGGGGCCGACCCCAAATCCACCATATTTCACGGCGTCGACGCCAAAGACGAGCTCGTCCACGCACGACTGCAATGACAGCTTCGGCAATAGCGCTTTGCACACGCCATCGGCCCAGTCTTCTTTGGAGACGAAGCTCGGATCTCCCGGATTGCCAAACCAGTAGTTGCCGTCCGGGCCCAATACGCGAATGCGCCGCTGATAGGCCCAGTGCGGGCCGAGCGCGGAGAGATCCGCGTCTTGGAGCAGGTTGTCGTGCGCGCGCCATACCTCGCGGTAACAGTCTAGAGAGAGCGCCGATGCGCGCATCACACAGGGATCGAAATGTCGTGGGCATCGGAGCCTGCGCGTCGCGCCCTCGGAGGCGCATACGTGCCAATCGGTCTTCGGCGGGTCAGGCACCTCGGGCGCTTGATGTGCAGTCGCGTCACAAGCCGCAATGACGCTCAATGCGCACAAGAAGCGCTTCATCATCGCTTCCTGCGAAACACTACGCCCCAATTCTCCACATAGAGAATGCCTATCAGCTCCCAGCCCGAATTGGCCTCCAACATCTTCGAATAAGATGGATCACCATAAGACACGAACGCCCACGTCGGGTCCTGCGCTTCGACTCGAGAGAGCCAATCGGGCCCAGAGGGGACATAGACGATCTTGTCGTCATAGCGATCGTTCCAAAACAAAGTGGGGAACGCGCCATAGTCGTCGTCGTAGACGATGACCTTGCCTGGACCGAGCTCCTCGTTGCGCGCGATGCCGGTGGCGGTCACGGTGGGCGAGCCCATGCGAATGTCCACGGTCGCGCCGACGTCTTTGGCGACGACCACCTCTCTGTTCGGATAGGGCGTCTTCACGAACGTCGCGATCTCGCTCGGCCAGAGCCACAAGTGGGGAGACCACCACTGCGTCGCGAGAGCGCCGACGATCGCGAACACGGCTATTTCTTGGGCTCCGCGCTTCGTTCTACTCAATTGATGCCGCCTTCGGCGGACATCAACGCTAGGTGGTGTGCCGTTGGCAGGCCCCAATAGCCAAGCGACGACTGCGACCCCGACGGCGACCATCGGTATTTGATAGCGCGCGGCCCAGAGCGCCGGCGTGAACCGCGCCATGACGAGCATCAACACGATCAGCATCGCCGCGTTGAGCGTGCCGGGCGGGGCGCCCCATTGGGGTCTCTTCGCGATGCGACCTAACA
>JANYHY010000441.1 GCA_025362165.1 Myxococcales bacterium
GATCGCGATGCCGCGCGCTCCGGCGTCGCTCGAGCTCGTGGAGAACTGCGTCATGCGAAAGGGCGCGACCACGCACAAGAGCGCGCTAGCCTCTGCGCCT
The DNA here is from genome assembly GCA_025362165.1 of Myxococcales bacterium. Lineage (GTDB taxonomy): Bacteria > Myxococcota_A > Polyangia > Polyangiales > Polyangiaceae > JANYHY01. Next base: position 101 of record JANYHY010000441.1, read on the forward strand.
GGAGACATCGTCACGTTCGGCGCGCCAAGGACACCGCCCTCGTCCACATCCGCGACGATGCGCACCGCGCCCGCTGCGATCTTGGAGCGCGCAGCTTGCGATCGCAGGCACTCGCTCAAGCCGTCCGCGAGTCGATCGACCACGCGTGTGGCCTCCTGGTTCGAGATCCCGCGCGCCTCGGCCAATGCGATGGTCCCGTACCCGCGCTTGGCGACGTACACGTAGCTGTCCGAGGTGCCGTGCACCTTCTGATCGTTGGACACCGGGATCGCGTCGGGCACGGCGCTTGGACAAGCGCAGAGCACCAACCAGGCAACGATTGTCGTCGCCTTCGGCGAGCGACAACAGCCAAGTGGATTGGCATCGCCAGCTTCTACTAGCCTCAAGCGAGCATGTTCTTGGCGATGACCATGCGCTGCACTTGGCTCGTGCCTTCGTAGATCTGGAGGAGCTTGGCGTCGCGCATCAACTTCTCGACCGGGTACTCCTTCGTGTAGCCGTTGCCTCCGAAGATCTGCACAGCGTCGACCGCGGTCGCCATCGCGCTGTCCGCACCGAAGGCCTTCGCGTAGCTCGAGACGACGGGGTTGCGGACGCCGTGGTCCAGGTTCCAAGCTGCCTTGCGCACGAGGAGGTTCGTGGCCTCGTAGCGGATGGCCATGTCTGCGAGCATCGACTGCACCATTTGGTGTTGGCCAATAGGGACCCCGAAGGTCTTTCGCTCTTTGGCATACGCGACGCACTCTTCGATGCAGCGACGCATGACACCGCAAGCGATCGCGCCGATGTCCGGCCGCGTCTGGTTGAAGGTCTCCATCGCGAGCTTGAAGCCCTGGCCTGGCGCAGCGAGGACGTTCTCCGCGGGGACGCGCACGTCCTCGAGCATCACAGTGTTGGTGTCGCTCGCGCGCTGGCCGAGCTTGTCTTCGTGCTCACCGACGCTCACGCCGTTGAACGCGCGCTCCACGATGAACGCGCCGATGCCTTTGTGCCTCTGCGCTGGATCCTCGGTCGCGAAGATCACGTAGAAGCTCGCGAAGCTCGCGTTGGTGATCCACTGCTTGGTCCCCGTGAGCACGTAGCTCCCGTCGCTCTGCTTTTTGGCGCGACACTGCATGCCCGCGACGTCGCTGCCCGCAGAGGGCTCGCTCGTCGCGTACGAGGCAAAAATAGGCTCTTTGGCCATCCAGCCGAGATATTTTTTCTTCTGCGCCTCGTTGCCGCCGAGCTTGATGGGCGTCATGGCGAGGTTGTTCGCGCTCATGCTGGTCTGGATGCCCGAGCAACCGTACGCGAGCTCCTCGGTGATGAACGTGAGATCGAGATCCGCCATGCCGGGCCCGCCGTACTCGGTAGGCAGCACTGCGTTGACGAGGCCGAGCTCATGACCAGCGACGAAGACGTCTCTCGGGAACTTCGCGTCGCGATCGCACTCGGCCGCGATCGGGATGATGCGCTCCTTGGCGAAACGGCGCGCAGTGTCGATGAGGGCTTGCTGCTCTTCGCTGGGCGTGAACTCGAACATGGGTGTTTGCTACACCATTTTCGAATCGTCGTCGCCGTCGAGCCTCAATTCAGGGGCACTGCATCGCGCAGCTCATCAGGCGGCAGTTGTCGTAATCCGCCCCAGCGTTCACAGAGTTGGGGTGCGCCTTGAAGCAGGCGGCGATGCACGACTTGTCATTGCTGCTCGAGCCGTCCGCTTTGCAGACCTTGATGCACGCGACGAGAGCCGCGCAGTCGGGGTCGCCGAGGCAGGTGTTCGTGACGGTGCAGCAGCTCGCGAGCAGACAAGAAGCGCACTTGGAGTCCGCGGGTGGGTTGGTGAGCGAGGTGCACGGAGTTGCGTCGATGGGGTTCGAGGCGTCCATCGCGGTGCTGTCGGTTACGCTGCCGTCATTGGGCGTCGACCCATCCGCGGTCGTTGACGTGTCAGCTTTCGGGCCGCTGTCGAACGTGAGGAGCGTCGAGGGCGGGGCGGGGTCCGATTGACAAGCTGCGATCGCAAAGAACAACCCAGCGAGTCTCTTCACAGCGAGTCCACGCAGTCGAACGTCTGCTGCCACGCAAACAGCGTCGGCGCGGTGTACTGATCGCTCGTCGGGTTGAGGGTCATCGTGACCTCGAGGACCGGGTGCGAGACCTGGTTGGCGCCTTTGAGCGCGAGGTCGACCGCGGCCGCGCCCCACGGGTTGATGTTGGGTGCACCGGAGACGGTGTAGAGCGGCACTTGGGGCAAGAGGCTCTGCGGGGTGTCACCGGTTCGAATCGCGAAGACGATGTTGGAGTCGCCTGGCGTCATGTCCTGCCACATGAACGTCCTCCACTGGACGTACTTGCCAGCGGGGCAGCTCGCGGTGAAGTCACGCACGAACGTGGCTGGGTTGAACTTGGGGGGAGAAGGAGGTGGTGGCTGCGTCAAGCAAGCGCCGAGATCGAATAGCAAGAACTCCGCAGCCTTCTCCTGAGGAGTCAACGCGCTGTTGTCGCACTCGGTCGGGAATGACCACCCAGGACCATTCGCGGTCGCGAGGTGCATGTCCGTGTACATGACACGCCCATACTGTTGGTTGGCGGGCACGTTCAGTGGTGTGTTGAATGTAAAGTCAGCAGGTATTCCTGCGCTCTTGTAGTTCACCCAGAGCTGCGCGAGAGCCGAGACCGAGCTCGTGTCAAAGCGCGTGGGCGTGACGGTGAACTGGCCGGGTCCGATCGTCGCGCCGACGATTTGGAGCCACGCGGCGAAGTCTTTCCCGCGCTGGAAGGTTTGGTTCACGACTCCGATGTCCGGATCTGGTCCGCCGAAGAACCCCCAACTCGCGACGTTCGGGAATGGCACTGGGTCGCCGCCGCCCTCGATCCACTCACGTCCCCAGTGCGAGGTGAACAGGCGACCGCCGCCGCTCGTATAAGTGACGATATCTTTGAGCGCCTGTGCGCCGACGCCGAGATTGGATCGCCACCATGAGCCGGTCCCGTACTCGTTACCGCAGTCACACGGCAGCATCACCAAGTCGTACTTGCTCAGGTAGGCGGCGCCTTGCATGAGCAGCGATTTGGGTCCGACGTTCACCACGTTCGCGAGAGGGGCGCCATCGCCTTCGTAGTAGTCGACCTTGCCACCCTTGCCGGGCAGACGAAACTCGCTTTGGTCGATCCCGATGCGCGTGAGCAAACACTCCATGGGGTCACACGCGTTGGCGGTGATCGCGATCTGAGGCATGTCGCCTTCGGATTGTTGGCGCGGTAGACGTGTGTTTGCCGCCGCCACGGGCGTGGACTGACACGCAGGCACGTTGAGCATTACGGTGCGGCGCCACTTGCCTGCTTCAATCACGAGCGGGATCGAAGCGCCTGACGGGACGTTATTCAGCGTGAACTTACCGTCGGGGCCGGTGAGTTGATAAGCGACCGCGGGTGGGAGCTTGCCGCCGCCGCCACACGGATCGGGCTGCGCGCCCAACGGCATCGCAGGCAACGGCAACGAGACCGGCACGTAGACATACGCGCCATAGATCGGGTTCTTGCCTGCTGGGTCGTAGGCCGTTCCAGTGAGTGTCGTCGTGGTGCCGCCATCACACGCCACAACGTTGCACTGCAGACCCACACACGCGACGCCGCCTTCGCCAGGCGCAAGGGTGACTCCACCGTCTGGAGAGATCTGCAGGCCAGAGCCCGCGTCCAGGCCGCCGCCGGTGTCGCTGATGACTTGGCAGTTCGGATCGCATGGGTTGTTCACGCACGCGCCTTGTCCTCCGAGACCGAGCGGAGTGAGATCGCCGACAGGACCAACGCTTCGATACAAGATGTGATCGCCGACACACGCGCCCCACTTCGCGCCGTCGCACGTACGCTTTCCCTCGGAGCACGACACGTAATCACCTTGATGCGAGATGACCTGTCCGCACGCGATCTGCGCGCCTGCTGTGTCGCACGCGCAGCCCTCGCTCGGCGGGCTGCAAGAGGAGCCGTTGGGTGGGTTGTTGTTGAGGCCGTTCGAGTCGAGGCTCGCGGGGTTACTGGAGCAGGCAACCACAATCACCGTGGCGAGGATCGCTCCACCAGCGACTCCCCACTTCACCTTTGCTCGAGCATCTGCAACCCAACCAGTGACTCGGCGCATGTCCGCCTCCAACCGCAGTAACGCAAAATCAAGTCCAACGTGAAGTACACCCGAAGGTCTTGGGAGCGTCAAGCGAACCCCGGTAAAAACAGGGTCTCGCGAGACGCGACTGCTACAAGTCAGGCGAGGTGGTCGACGCGTTGCCTCGCAATTTTTACGAGCGCGCTCACTTTGTTGCGGGCCTCATCCGCTAGCGCTTGGGCCCTCACTTTTTCAGGAACGGCGAAGGGCTCGCCGATCACCATCGAGACCCGGGCGCCTGGACTGCTGGCCATGCGCGAGAGGTGTTGCACGAACGTCTCCTTGAAAAACGCCGCTCCGCTCCCGGATTCGTAAGCAAGGCCGACTGGGATGATGTCTACGGGTTGATGCAAGGCCGCCAAGAAGGCTCCGACTTGGAACGGTCGGACTTCGTCACCATCGAACGTCGTGCCTTCGGGGAAGATGCAGATCGTGTTGCCTTGCGAGAGGCTCTCGCGGATGTGGCGGATGGTGGCCGCTCCGCTGTGCTTGTCATTGCGATCGACGAAGATCGTGCCGCTGAGGCGGGCGGCGGCCCCGACGAGCGGCCACTTCGAGAGGTCGGCGCGGCTCACCATGAAGCCGCCGAACGTGCCGAGCATCACCGCGACATCAATGGCGCTGCGGTGGTTCGACACGACGAGCCGACCTCGCGACCGATCCGACGCGTGGCCCCCGCGACCTTCTCGCTCGACGTGAATGCCGAACACACGCAAGAGGCCATCGGCCCAACGACGCGTCCAACGATCGCGGACTGCGTCGCGTTCTGAGCCGCGCTTGGCGAGCTCGTCTCGGAGCGCGTACGTCGGCAGCAACACAGCAGTGACGCCGACGAAGCCAGCGACACGCGCGGCGCGGATCACGCTCGGCGGGAGATGGGTCACGACTTTGCGGACACTCACCAGAGCCTCCGCATTGCGTAAGCGACCCACTCGACCGCGCGGCGCGAATAGCTCCGGAGGCGCCAATCGTCCAAGCCGATGGGGTGAGCGACGGCGCAGTCTTGATCGAACCACTCGCGAACGTGGGTGGCGAAAGGGACGTCTTCGACCGCCAAGTTCAGCTCCATGTTCTTGGCCCAGGAACGCTCATCGAGGTTGTAGCTCCCGATCGTGACGAACTGATCGTCGATGATCGCAGTCTTCGCGTGCAGGACACGATTGGGCAGGGTGAAGACCTCGACGCCGTTCTTGATCAGCGTGTCGAACAGAGACTCGACCGCGAACTGCACGATGGGGACGTCTCCGCGCTCTGGGACGAGCACGCGCACGCGCACGCCACGCGCGGCAGCTCGAAACAGACCTCCGCGAACGCTTC
>JANYHY010000451.1 GCA_025362165.1 Myxococcales bacterium
CAGACCGTTCCCAGCCGTGTTGTACGTGCAGGGGTCGCCGTTACCGCAGCCGCAGTTCATTGTGTTGCCGTGAACCTCGTGCCCATTCCGCCGCTCGACGGCGCGCGACTAACGCCGAAATTCCTGGGACCGCTGATGCGCCCGCTCGAGCAGTATGGCTTGGCGATCTTGATCATCGGGTTCTTCCTCCTGCACATCGGCCAAGTGATCGTCGGCGTCCCCGTGATGTTCGTCGCAGGCGGGCTCATGGCCGTGTTCGGGATCGGGTGACGCAAAAATCGGCGGCGAAGCCCTCCACAAGCGTTGTCGTTCGCCGAAGGCGACGACAAGTTGCTACGGTGCGCCCGCATGTCCCTCCAAGGAAAGACACTCTTCATCAGCGGCGCGAGCCGAGGCATCGGGCTCGCGATCGGGCTGCGCGCAGCGCGTGACGGTGCGAACGTCGTCGTCGCGGCCAAGACCGCAGAGCCGCACCCCAAGCTACCGGGCACGATCTACACGGCAGCCGAAGCGATCGAGAAGGCCGGCGGCAAGGCGCTCGCATGCCTCGTCGACATTCGTTACGAGGAGCAAGTCCAAGCTGCGGTGAAGCAGGCAGTCGAGAAGTTCGGCGGCATCGACATCCTCGTGAACAACGCGAGCGCGATCAGCCTGACCGACACGCTCGGCACGCCCATGAAGCGCTACGATCTGATGCACTCGATCAACACGCGCGGGACCTTCCTCTGCTCGCAGGTGTGTTTGCCACACTTACTCAAGGCGAAGAACCCCCACGTCTTGAACATCTCGCCACCGCTCAACATGGAGGAGCGCTGGTTCGCGCCGCACGTCGCGTACACGATGGCCAAATTCGGCATGAGCCTTTGCGTGCTCGGGATGGCTGGTGAGTTCCGCGGCAAGGTCGCGTTCAATGCGCTTTGGCCACGCACGGTGATCGACACGTCGGCCGTTCGCAACTTGCTAGGCGGCGAGGCTGTCGCGACTCAGGGTCGCACGCCTGAGATCATGGCAGACGCCGCGTACGCCATCTTCAACAAGCCCGTCTCGCACACGGGGCACTTTCACATCGACGACGATCTCCTGCGTGCCGAGGGCGTCACCGACCTCTCCAAGTACGCAGTGACACCAGGCGCGGAGCTCATGCCTGATTTCTTCGTCTAGGTCAGGGGGCGAGATCGATCACCGGTACGCCCGCGTCGCCCGCAGTGAGGTATCCGTAGCGCGCCATGCTGCTCATGACCTTCACCACGTAGAGGCGCGTCTCTGCGTAAGGGATCGCCTCGACGAACGCGTCGAGCTGGATCTTGGCGGCACTTACGGGACTCATCCCTGCGAGCCACCGCTCGATGGCGTCCGGTCCCGCGTTGTAAGCGGCGACCGAGAGCGGGATGGAGCGGAGCCGTGCGATCATGTTGCGGAGGTAGCGCGCGCCGAAGCGGATGTTCACGCTCGGCACGAAGAGCGCGTCGTCATTGGGCAGCGGCGTATCGAGCTCGAGCGCGAGCGTCGCCGCTGTCTCGGGCATCAACTGCATCAAGCCGATCGCGCGCGCTGGCGACACGACGTCCGGATCGAAGCCGCTCTCCTGACGCATCACCGCGTGCACCATCCCCACAGGCAGCTTCTCGTCGGTCTCGAGGCGGGAAATCTGCCTCGAAAAAGGTGCGGGATACACGCAATCCCAAGCCCAGCGCGTGGCGGCTGTGGGCGCGTTCGCGAGCGGGACCTTCGAGATCGAGTTCGAGAGTTCGAAGCGCCGGTCGCCTCGATCGAGCAACGCGTACGCGCGACACAGCGCTTCGTCGCTGCGCGTCGGCCACGCGGCGGACACGACGGACTCTCGCGATCTCAGCGCGCGCTCCGCGTCGTCGTCCAGACCCGCAAGATGGAGCGAGTCCACGGGCGGAGGCAGCGACGGAGGCGCTGCGGTCGCTGGCAAGGTCGCGGTGCTATTGGCATCGATCATCAATGGTAGTGGCGCGCCGACCGCGGCGAGGTGCGCGCGGGCCATGAGCGCAGGCCAGGTGAGCGGCAGTTGCTTGGCGACGTCGGTCCATCGCGCGATAGCGTGCGTGTTGTCTCCATCTGCCAGCGCTGCTTGCGCTGCGAGCACCGTGAGCCGAGCGGAGGCCGACTCGTCCTTCTCTGCGCCTGCCGCCTCTTCGAGCAGCTTGCGCGCGATCTTGGCGTCGCCGTTCAAGAGATGCGCGATGCCGCGGAGCCGCCCCGCCTCCTTCTTCTCATGCGAGTACTTCGACGCGTAGTCATCGAGCCGCTTGCACGCGTCCGCCCAATGCCCGAGCAGCATCGTGAGTCGCGCCGCCAAGAACGCCGCTTCGTCCGCCTGCGGCGACTGCGGGAACTGCTTGATCGCGTCGTCATAACGCGCGATCGCCTCCACGTCCTTGTTCTGTCGCGACAGGGCTCGTGCGCTCGAGACGAGATCCTCGGCCGAGTGCGTCGTGTCGAACGCGTCCATGTAGAGCCGGGCAGCCTCGTCGTAGTGCCCCCTTGCTCGCATCAATAGGTCGGCCTTGTCACGTGGCTTCTTCTCGTGCGGCTTCTGCGATTGATCGAACGCCGCGACCGCGTCATCGGCCCTGCCTGCGTCCGCCAGCACACGCGCGCGCCCGATCCAATCGGCAGGCGCGAACACGAGATGCTGCGCGTCGATCACGATCGTCGCGTCCTTGGCTGCGGAGAAGTCGGCGCCGTGAACGAACAACCACCTGGCGTCCGCGACCACGTCAGCGTCGTAGCCATCCCTCACGCGGATCCGCAGCGCTCGCGCGTCTGCCTCTTGTTTTCGCGCTCGCTTGTTCGCCGATATGACATGTGCCGCGGCGGCTCGCGCCTTCTGGTTGTCCTTAGCGTTCTCGTACGCGCGGCCTGCATCCAGCTGATCGGCCGCGCTCGGCTTGCTCGCGAACCAATCGCCCGCTTCGCCGAACGGACCTGCGATCGCCTTGCAGCGCGCGCGCAGCCTCGCGATCTCGTCGGCCAAGAGCGGCAGCAATGTCTCGAGCCCTTCGAGGGCAAGGAGGGCCTGCGGCGCGTCGTTCGTCTCCACCGCAGCGCGCGCCCGTCCGAACCGCATGATGGGTGGATCGGTGGCCGCCGCTGGGCCCATCGACTTCAGCGCGTCGGCATAGCGCTCCTCGTGCATCGCGTCCTGCCAGCGCTCGATCACCGGCGGGGCAGTCGAGGCAGCGTCCGCGATCTCGGCGACGGAGGAGTCGGTTGATGCATCAACGATCTCGGCGGGGCTGTGATGATCGCACGCGAAACTCGCCACCAAACACGTGAGCAGTACACGTTTCACGGAGACCTCCCCACAGCTTCGAACGCGCCGCCGCCGGTCCACTCCACGCGCGCGGAGATGCCCGTAGAGTCCTGCCCGGCCACGACACGCTCGAGCCTCTCGTGCGCTCGCTCAAACACCGTGGGCTCGCGTTCGATGCCGACCCAACGACGCCCCAGCTTGTGCGCGACGGCCGCAGTGGTGCCGCTCCCTACGAAGGGATCGATCACCCAGTCGCCTTGATTGGTGCACAGCTCCAGCACGCGCTCGAGCAGTCGCTCCGGCTTCTTGTTGCGGACGAAGCGCACGCCGCCCTCGTTGGCGATGCCTTGAAAGCCGATGTCGTCCCAGACGTTCGTCAGCGGCTCCACCACGCGCGGCTCACCTGCGATCGCTCTCACCTTGTCGGCGAGAAAGAGCATGCGATTGCCGCCACGCACGATGAAATCCTTGTAACCCGGACGGGCGAGGCGCATCACTTTTTCGGGCGCCGCGCGAGACCGCAGCACGACCTCCCGAGCGCGCTTGCCGATCGCCTCGAACCGCGGCTGCGCGAAGCGGACGACGTGCTCTGAGTGCCCGAGCGCGAACCGCTCGACCTCGCGAAGGAAGGCGTCCGGCCCGAGCGATCGGCGCGCTGCCAACGCGGACGCGAACCCTTGGCGCGACGCGACCTCGCGCGCGAGAGGCGAGAAGACCGGCGTCTTCAACGACGGATCACTCACGTAGGTGGAGTACGCAGGATCGAGCCCTTCACGCGGCACGACGAGCGCGTTGGGAGCGAAGCGCGCGCGATCTTTCGCGTAGACGAGCAAGTAGTCGGCGACATTGACGGGGCCGCGGTTGATCGCTTTGTGGCCCGTGGCGGCGCTGCGCACGATCGTGATCACGCTGATGCGCTGCGCCCGACCCAGTAGCTGATCCATGAGCACGACCAGCGCGCCGAGCTCCGTGTCGTCGATCTCGACGGCGATCGCCCCATCTTCGCGGACGAGCGGGAGCAGCGCGTTGAGAGTGTCCGCGAGCTGCGCGGTCCACGTCTCGGGGCTCGCGCGGTCGTCGTACTCGTCGAAGCGGCGCCCCGTGTTGAACGGCGGATCGAGGTACGCCAGCCGAAACCTCCCTCGATCCCGCTTCAGGAGGCGGGACAAGACCTCCCGATTGTCGCCGAGGATGAGCCGGTTCTGTGAGCTTGCGCGGTGCACGTCACCTCCTACCACCACCTTGATCCCGCGGTCTCGCTTGACAGTCACCTTCGAGGCGCGTACTTTTCCGCGCCCTTTCCGGGACCCGTCCGTTTTCCAGCCAGAGGCGTCTCCGTCATGTCGTCGCATAGCCAAAGCACCTTCACAGCGAACCAAGAATCGGCCGAAAAGCTCCGCGGCTGGTTCGTCATCGACGCCACCGGCAAGCCGCTCGGCCGCCTCGCAAGCGAGATCGCGCGCGTCCTCCGCGGCAAGCACAAGCCAACCTACACTCCACACGTGGACACGGGTGACTTCGTCGTCGTGGTCAACGCGAGCAAGGTCCTGTTGACGGGCAACAAGCTCGACCAGAAGAAGTGGCAGCGTCACTCCGGCATTCCGGGCGGCTTCAAAGAGAACACTTATCGCTCGCTGCTCGAGTCGCGCCCCACGCTGCCGATCGAGAAGGCCGTCAAGGGCATGCTCCCGAAGAACGTCCTCGGCCGCGAGATGTTCACCAAGCTCAAGGTCTACGCCACACCTGATCATCCCCACGCCGCGCAGAAGCCGCAGCCGCTGACCGTTAATATCTGAGCCGAGATTCCAATATATGAGCACCACCGACAATCGCACGTACGCCACCGGCAAGCGCAAGACGGCCATCGCACGCATTTGGCTCAAGGCTGGCACGGGCCAAGTCATCGTCAACGAGAAGCCCGCGGACGAGTACTTCGAGCGCGAGACCTCGCGCATGATCCTGCGCCAGCCGCTGGAGCTCCTCGAGCAGCTCGAGGCGTTCGACATCTGGGCCACCGTGCGCGGCGGCGGTCACTCTGCGCAGGCTGAGGCGATGCGCCACGGCATCTCGCGCGCCCTCTGCGAGATCGATCCCGAGAAGCGCACGCTGCTCAAGCGCGCTGGCTTCTTGACGCGCGACGCACGCAAGAAGGAACGCAAGAAGTACGGTCAGCCCGGCGCGCGCAAGCGGTTCCAGTACAGCAAGCGCTGAGCGGCACTTCATCATGTGGGGGCGGATCGCCTGGCTCGGCTTCGGCGCAGTGTGCGTCGCGGCCTTGGCCCTGGCGGCGTTTGCCCCGAAGATCGCGCCCGATCCAGAGGCAGACGACGCGACGAAGAAGTCCGTCTACTACTCGGTCGCCTCGGACGAGCCCTCGCTCCGCAAGAGCGCGGCCAAGAGCTTCCCCACCGATCCGTGGTCGCAAGACGACGACTTTCACAACCAAGAGTTTCGTCGCGTCCAGAACTTCGCCTCTGCTGACAAAGTGAGCGTCGGCTCTCTGCTCTCCGCGCTCGATGAGGGGATGCGCGCTCGCTGGCCGCACTCGCCGATCAGCAACCCGCGCCCCACGGTGCCGCCATGCAGGCCCCGACCCATCTACTGAAGAAGATCGCGCGCGCGCGCAGTCGCACCGAGCGGCTGTTTCGACGCGCGCCATTGCGTCTGCTGTTTTTTGCGCTGCTCGCGCTCGCCGCTTGCTGGGTGGGCCTGCGTCACGCGGGCCAGATGAACATGTACCGCGACGGGCAGGTGCTGCTCTCGTACGAAGAGGCGGCGCGCAAGAGCGTCATGGAGTTCCACCAGCTCCCGCTTTGGAACCCCTACTACTGCGGAGGAATGTACGGGCTAGGCTCGCCTCAGGCGCGCTTCGGATCGCCCGCGTTCTTGCTCACGGTGTTGCTAGGGACGTTGCGCGCCGAGCCGGTGATCGTCTTCGTGATGATGATCGTCGGGCTCGAGGGCATGTTCCGTTACGCACGCGCGCGCGGCGCAGGCAGCTTCGGTGCGGCGCTCGCGGCTCCAGTGTTCGCGCTGTCTGGCAACTTCGCATTCTCCGCCGCGCTCGGCTGGACCAACTTCCTCGGCTTCGAGCTGTTGCCTTGGGTGCTCCTCGGATTTCGTCGCGCGGCCCAAGGAGAGTTCAGAGGCGCGGTCATGGCGTCTCTCGCGCTCGCGTGGATCGTCGGCTTCGGCGGCACCTACGCCGCTCCCATGAGCGTGATCCTCGTCGGCATGGAGCTCGTCAGCACGTTCGCCGTCCACTGGCGCCAAAGACACAACGACCGCATTTTGATGGGACTTGGCGTCTCCATCGCAGCTGGCCTGCTGACGCTCGGAGCGTCTGCCTTCCGCCTATGGCCAGTCGCCGAGACGATCTCGAGCGCGCCTCGCGTCATCGGCGGGGCGCCCGGCACCACGATCTTCCCGACGATGCTCCAAGAGTTGTTGCTCCCAATCACGACCGGACAGAACGGCGACTTCGATCCGCCAGGCACCTACTACGTCGGCGGGTTCGTCATCATCGCGCTGCTCGCGGGGATCGTGCGACGACGCTCGCTGGGTCTGGTCGTCGCGGGATACGTCTGCACTTGGCTCGGCGCGGGCTACGCGCTCAAGCCCTCGCTGTTCGCGATGCTCAAGGCGTTGCCCGTCTACGAGTCGCTCCGTTATCCAGAGCGCTTCTTGATCCCGATGGCGATCTTCGCAGCGGCGCTCTCCGCGATCGGCATCACGCGACTGTCTGCGATCTCACGAAAGCGGCCGATCCTAGGCCTCTCGTTGATGTGCGTGGCGAGCCTTGCGATCCTCGCAGGGTACTACCCGCTCGTGCGCAATCACCAAGTCGCCATGACGGGCCGACTGCTCGTGGCACCTCCCGCAGAGGTAAAGAACGACTTCCACCAAGCGCGCGGGGTGCGCTGGGCCGCTGCGTATTACCCGCCGATGAACCGCGGCTCGCTCTCCTGTTGGGACGCGTATCCCGTGCCTGAGTCGCCGCTCCTGCGCGGAGATCTCGTGGACGAGGCGTACGTCGGAGAGCCGAACGGTGACTCGTCAACCATCGGCACGGTGAAGACCGCGAGCTGGTCGCCCAACCGCGTGGAGCTCGACGTCGATCTCAAGGTGCCCGCGCGAGTGTTCGTCAATCAGAACGCACACCCCGGATGGAGCGCTTCTGCGGGAACGGTCACTTCGGAGCGGGGCTTGCTCGCGATCGATCTGCCAGCCGGCAAGCAGCGCGTCGTCGTGAGCTTTCTCCCACGCAGCGCGATCGGCGGCGCGCTCGCGTCCGTCGCGGCGCTTGCGGTGCTGATCGTTCTGGCGCGGAGGCACCGGAAAACAGGGTCGATCCGCGATCGCCGCGCGCTCGGCGTCGTGATGGGCGCGAGCGTGCTGCCTGTCGTGCCGGTGCTGCTCACGCTGTTTTTGTGGAGGGAGTCCTCCGCTTCTCACACGGAGCTGAAGACCACCTCGGGGGAGGATGTCGTCGTCGACGCGCCGCCGCCGGACGCGACGAAGGCGGGCGTCGTGTTCGCTGGAGGTCTGGAGCTCGTCGCCGTGAAGGTGAGCACGACGACTCCCAAGCCCGGCTCCACGATGACCATCGAGCTCGACTGGCGCGCGCGACCGCCCACGCAGAAGGGCATGGGCGTGTTCATGCACTTGGACGCGACCCCGTACGTCCCGAAGAAGGACCTCTCCGAGGATCAACAAAAGGAAGAGGACAAGCAGAACCACCTCAACGGAGATCACGCCACGTTCTCCGGTGTGATCGATCCCGATCACGTTCCGCCCGGCAAGATCGTGCGAGACATCGTTGAGCTCTCCGTGCCAGACGACGCGGCGAACAAGCAATGGAAGGTCTACATGGGCCTCTGGATGCTCAAGGGTCGAGGCGAGCGCATCAAGGTCAACGGCACCGGCTCGATGGTCGTGGAAGACGACCGCGTCGTCGTGGCGACATTCGACGTGAAGTGAGCTAATCCATGCTCATGCGTATCAAGCGGCTCTTCGGCGTTCTCGTGGTCGCCGTCGCGATGATGGTCGTGCCGCGCCCTGCGCAGGCTGTGATCATCGAGCGCGTGGTCGCGATCGTCGGAGAACGTCCTGTGTTGTGGAGCGAGCTGCGACACCGCGCGCGTCCGCGCCTCATCATGATCGCCGCGCAGTCGCCGGATCCCGCGCACGCAGCGGCGGGCGAGACGCAAGCCTTCAAAGAGTCCTTGGACGAGATGATCAACGAGCGCCTGATCGAGCAGGCCGCGGACAAAGCGCACATCGGCGTGTCCGTGGAAGAGGTCGACAAGGCCATGCGCCAGAAGGCCGACCAGCTCAAGATGCCGCTCGCGCAGCTCATCACGGAGGCAGGGCGCGAGGGCTTCACCGAGCAAGACTACCGCGACGAGATCCGCCGCCAGCTCCTCGAGGGCAAGATGGTGCAGCTGCGCGTACAAGGTCGCGTGCGCATCACCGAGCAAGACGCGCGCGCCGCGTACAATCACTTCATCAAGGAGCTAGGAGACGAGTCACCGGTCGAGCTCCAAGCCATCGCGCTGCAGCTCGTGCCAGATCCCGCGGCCATCCAAGCGCGCCAAATGCTCGCGAAGGAGATCGTCGAAAAAGCGCGAAACGGGGCTGATTTCTG